>JANPOJ010000054.1:0-5792 GCA_031427935.1 Ilumatobacteraceae bacterium
TTGACACCAAATTTGGTATCGCTTGCCGCGACGGCCATATCGCAGGACGCGACGAGTTGGCAGCCCGCGGCGGTGGCAATACCGTGCGCCTGTGCGATCACCGGCTGCGGCAGGGCGGGCCACCGCTGGGCGATGCGGCCGCCCTAGCCGCCCGGCTCGACCCCGCCGAAGCCCTCCGTCCGGCGTAGCCCCGCTCGCCACCCGCTCGCCACCCGGCACCGATGGCGCGTGAGTCAGTACATGGCTCCGGACTTGGCATCGGCCGGGCGGGCGCCGCGGGCGGTGGCCAGATCGGTGACGAGGTTGCCCTTCATCGCCAGCATGTCGCTGGTGACGGTGATCATGCGGAAGCCCTGCTCGAGGCGGCGCTCGACCAGGGCCGCAGTGGCGTGGATACCGGGCACGATGCCGGCGTTGCGGCAACCCTTCACGATCGTCGCCAGTGCCTCGTCGAACTTGCTCTCGCCGTCGTTGTTGCCAGGCGGCAACCCCAACGTGATCGACAGGTCTGCGGGGCCGACGTAGATCGCGTCGATGCCGGGCACCGCCAAGATGTCGTCGAGGTTGGCGATCGCCTCGACGGTCTCGATCATCGGGATCAGGGCGATGCCGTCGGTGGACCAGTCGTAGTGGTTCGGCCGGCGCATGCCCGCCACCACCGGGCCGAAGCTGCGTGCGCCCATCGGTGCGTACCGCCCAGAGCGGACCACTGCCGCGGCCTCGGCCGCCGAGTTGACCATCGGCACGACGATCCCTTCGATGCCGGCATCGAGCATCTTGCCGATG
The DNA here is from genome assembly GCA_031427935.1 of Ilumatobacteraceae bacterium. Classification (GTDB taxonomy): domain Bacteria; phylum Actinomycetota; class Acidimicrobiia; order Acidimicrobiales; family Ilumatobacteraceae; genus JAENVT01. Next base: position 787 of record JANPOJ010000054.1, read on the forward strand.
ATGCCGGGCTCGTTCCACGGGACCCGGGCGATCGGGGTGCCGCCACCGAGCAGGATCGCCTGCGCCATCGAGACCGTCTGCTGGTAGTCGTTGACCCCGTGCTGGTTGTCGATGCACACGTAGTCGTACCCAACTCGTGCGGCTGTCTCGGCGCTGATGATCGATGGGATGGCCAGCCATACACCGAGGGTGTCGCGACCCTCGTTCCATTGAGTTCGCAAAGTGTCCATCGCCCGGTTCTAGCAAAGTTCCCTCGCTGGCGTTCAGCCAGCGGTCGGGTTGGTGCCGTCCTTACGCCGTGACGATCGTCGCCGGTCGCCCGGCAAGCACGTTGAGGGCATTCTCGATGGCGTGCGAGTACAACCGCCGGCGACCGGCGACGGTTGCCGACGCGACGTGCGGGGTGACGATGACGTTGGGATGGCCGAGCAACGGGTGGCCCACCGGCAACGGCTCGGGATCGGTCACGTCGAGGCCGGCGCCCGCGACCTGGCCCGAATCGAGCGCGGCCAGCAGTGCGTCTTGGTCGACCAGGCCGCCTCGCGCGCAGTTGACGATGTACACGCCACGCTTCATCGTCGCCAGCGACTCGGCGTTGATCATGTGGCGAGTGTCAGCAACTGCCGGAGCGTGCAGCGAGATGACGTCGGACTCGGTGAACACCCGGTGCATGTCGACCAGCTCGCAGCCCTCGGCCTCGCTGAGGTACGGGTCGTAGGCCAGCACGCTCATGCCCATCGCCCGCGCCGCAGCGCCGACCCGGCGGGCGATTCGGCCATACCCCACCAACCCCAGCACCGTGCCGTCGAGCTCCAGCGCCGTGCCGGTGGTTGCACCGGGCAAGCCTTCCCGGGCCCGGTCGGTCTGCGCCGGCAGGTTCTTCACGACGGCGAGCATCAGCATCAACGTGTGCTCGGCCGTCGACACCGACGGCGCGTCGGGCGCGTTGCAGACGATGACTCCCGCTGCGGTCGCATCGGCCACGTTCACGTTGTCGTAGCCGATCCCGATGCGCGAGATCACCTTCATGCTCTGGCCGAGCGCGAACGCGTCGGCGTTCCACGCCCGCTTGGCGCCGGCCAGCACCCCATGTGCTGTGCCGAGCTCGGCGTCGTCGGGCCCGACTGCGATCGCCCGACCCTCCACGAGGTCGCGATATGCATCGGGAAGGGGGTGGTCGAAGTACAGGATCGGCAGTTGTTGGTCCATCGGTCGCACCATATCCGGCGGCGCCCGGGTTGGCGGGTTACGGATATGGTGCGACCATGCTCGAGCATTCCCGGTTCTTCCACGTCGGCATCCGCGTCACCGACATCGAGGCGGCCATGGCCGACATCGGCAAGCACGCCGGGGTGACCTGGGCGTCGGTGCAGGACCGCCCGATGTCGGTGTGGCTGCCGGGCAAGGGCCAGACCGAGTTCCAACTGTCGCTGACGTACTCGGTCGAAGGGCCGGTGCACCTCGAACTGCTGCAGGGACCCGCCGGCTCGATCTGGGATGGTCACGACGTACCGGGCGCCCATCACTTCGGCTACTGGTCCGACGATGTCGGCGGCGACACCGAGCAGATGTTGGCCGATGGGTACACGTTAGAGCTGGCTGCGGCCTCGCCCGACGAGGGGTACGGGCGCTTCTCGTACGCCCGCTCGCCATCGGGATACCTGGTCGAGCCGGTGGCGATCGCCAGCAAGCCGCGGTTCGAGCGGTGGTGGGCGGGCGGCTCGCTGACCGACCCCATCGCCTAATGGGAGTCGACCGGCTGAAGTGAGAGGCTGGTTCCGAGCCGCTGGCCGGTGAGCACTGTTGTCGCCTGGAATTTCGATTCCTAGAGCTAGATCGTGTCCCGGCCGGTTGGTGGGGATGCCTGTAGCGCTCGTGGGGTGTCGTGCCGAAGAGCACTGATCCATTAGGTCGCCGCCGGGGGTTCTCTGGCTCGAGAAAACCGAGCGAAGGGAGAACCGATGACAGTGTTCGTAGGCGATGATTGGGCCGAGGACCATCACGATGTCCATCTGATGGACGACGACGGCAAACGATTGGCGAGCCGCCGGCTGCCGGAAGGCCTCGATGGGATCCGTGTGTTCCACGAGCTCGTCGCCGATCACGTGATGGATCCGGCGGAGGTTATTGTTGGGATCGAAACCGACCGCGGTCTGTGGGTCACCGCGCTGGTCGCGGTCGGCTATCAGGTGTATGCGATCAATCCGTTGGCCGCGTCGCGTTATCGGGATCGTCACAACGTCGGCGGCGCCAAGTCCGATGCGGGTGACGCCAAGATGCTCGCCGATCTGGTCCGCACTGACCGTCACAACCACCGCCAGGTCGCCGGTGACAGCCCCGAAGCCGAAGCGATCCGGATCATCGCCAGAGGCCATCAGAATCTGATCTGGACCCGGAACCGCCAGACCAACGCGTTACGCAGCGCGCTGCGCGAGTACTACCCGGCCGCGTTGGAAACCTTCACTGACCTGGCCGACCGTGACACGCTGGCGGTGTTGGCGAAAGCACCAACACCACTCGAGGGTGCCCGGTTGACGCTCGGGCAGATCCAAGCCGCTCTGAAGCGTGGCGGCCGGCAACGCAACCTCGAACGACGAGCCACCGAAATCCAAACAACGTTACGAGTCGGCCAGCTCGCCGCACCCGACGCAGTCGCCGACGCGTTCGGAGCGACAACGCGTGCTGCGGTCGGCATCATCACCGAACTGAACCGACAAATCGTTCAGCTCGAAGCAACCCTGACAACAAATTTTGAGCAGCACCCGGACGCCGACATCTACCACTCCCTGCCAGGATTCGGTGTCGTACTCGGCGCCCGGGCACTCGGCGAGTTCGTAGATGCCCCGAACCGGTATGCCACCGGCAAGTCTCGCCGAAACTACGCCGGCACATCACCACTGACCATCGCCTCCGGCAAAAAGAAAGCCGTCCTCGCCCGACACGTCCGCAACCGGCGGCTCTACGACGCCCTCGACCAAGCCGCGTTCTGCGCGCTCACCCAAAGCCCGGGCTGTCGCACCTTCTACGACCAACACCGAACCGCCGGCGACCTCCACCACCAAGCCCTCCGAGCGCTCGCCAACCGGCTCGTCGGCATCCTCCACGGCTGCCTCGACCACCACAGCCTCTACGACGAACACACCGCCTGGGCTCACCGCCAACCAGCCGCTCTCAAAGAAAATCAACAAGCTGCTTGACACCTTGCGGCCCTGGGGTGTCTAGCCTGCGGCCATGTCAGATGTTGCGGTGTCGGATCTGTCTGATCGCGCCAAACGTCACCTGTGGATGCACTTCACCCGCCTCGGCGCATACGCCAACAGCGAGGTGCCGATCATCGCCCGCGGCGAGGGCTGCTACGTGTGGGACCAGCACGGCAAGCGGTACCTCGACGGGCTCTCCGGGTTGTTCACCGTGCAAGCCGGGCACGGTCGGGCCGAGCTGGGCGAGGCAGCGGCGCGCCAAGCCGAGACGCTCGGGCACTTCCCGGTCTGGTCGTTCGCCCACGAACCGGCCATCGAACTGGCCACGCGACTTGCCGAACTGGCGCCCGGTGACCTCAACCGAGTGTTCCTGACACCGTCGGGCGGCGAGGCCATCGACACGACCATCAAGCTGGTGCGGCAGTACTTCAAGCTGCGTGGCGAGCCCTCGCGCACCAAGGTCATCTCGCGGTACCTCGCCTACCACGGCACCTCGATCGGCGCGTTGAGCGTGACCGGTCTGCCTTCGATCAAGACCCCGTTCGAGCCGTTGATGCCGGTGGCGATCAAGGTGCAGACGCCCTACCGCTACCGGTGTCACGACTGCCAACACCTCGACGCCTGCACGCTGCGCTGTGCGGACGACCTGGCTTTGCGCATCGAGATGGAGGGGCCGGAGTCCGTTGCCGCGGTGTTCATGGAGCCGTTGCAGAACACCGGTGGAGCGTTCGCGCCGCCGCCCGGGTACTGGGCGCGCATCCGCGAGATCTGCGACCGGTATGGCGTGCTGTTGGTCAGCGACGAGGTGATCTGCGCGTTCGGTCGGCTCGGTCACATGTTCGGCTCGGATCGCTATGGGTACCAGCCCGACATCATCACGTTCGCCAAGGGCGTGACCTCGGGATACGCGCCGCTGGGTGGCGTGCTGGTCTCGGATCGCATCGCCGAACCGTTCCTCGACGAACCGAACCTGTTCCTGCACGGCCAGACGTTCGGCGCTCACCCGGTGTGTTGCGCCGTGGCCAACGCCAACCTCGACATCTTCGAACGCGAAGACCTCTGCGGCCACGTGCTGGCCAACGAAGGCCGGTTCACCGAGTTGCTCGACGGGTTGCGCGACATCCCCCTGGTCGGCGACGTTCGTGGCGACGGCTACTTCCGGGCGATCGAACTGGTCAGCGACCAGGCGACCAAGGGATCGTTCACGCCCGACGAGGCGGAGTGGTTGCTGCGCGGCTACGTCTCGCCGCGCCTGTACGAGGCCGGGCTGATCTGCAGGGCCGACGACCGTGCCGAACCGGTGATCACGTTGTCGCCTCCGCTGATCGCCGGCGAGGCGGAACTGTCGTTCATCGCCGACACGCTGCGCACGGTGCTGAGCGACGCAGCCGTCGCATTCGCGGCGCGCCGGGGCTGAGATGCGCCGCTCGATCGACGACTATCCCTTTTCCGACGACGATCTGCCGGCGGGTGCCGACGACGCCATGCTCGTGTCGTGGGCCGTGGCCATCAGCGACGACTACGACGACACCGAGCCGCGTGTGGTCTTGACGGTGGAGGAGGTCGGGCATCCGGGGGAGGGCCTGGTGGCCCACTTCGGCCCGGATCACGCCCGCCGGCTGCGCGTGGCGCTACGCGATGCGCTCCGCGAAATCGGCGAAGATCCCGGTTGGTGATTGTCGTGGCCCGGCCACAACGCTATTGTTGACCGAAGTAGTCGGATTTACGACGCGCTGATGAGCGAAGGGAGTCGCCACATGACCATGACGGAGAAGGCGACGACGATTGCCCCCGTGGTGCATGCAC
>JANPOJ010000055.1:0-10841 GCA_031427935.1 Ilumatobacteraceae bacterium
CTTGGCCTGCGACCGCAGGCTCGGCTCGCGAAGGCGGTACAGCGGGAAGGCGACAACCAGCACGAACATGAACACCAGCCCGGCGGTGTAGTACCGATCCAGGCTGCGCTCCAGCCAAGCCGGCTCGAAGTGCTCCGGATCGCGACGTTGTGGCTTCGGCACGGCTACGACCCCTCTCTGCAGGATGGGCCCTTGGCGGGCGAGAAGAACGCCTTGGCCCCGTGATCCGGGCCGGCGATCTTCTTGTCGGTGTCGACCATCAAGGTGTCGCCGTCGACGCTCACCGGATGGCGATCCATGCCTCTCGGCGAGGGACCCTCGATCCACTCACCGCCGATGTCAAACGTCGAGCCGTGGCACGGGCATTCGAAGCGACCCGAGCTCTCACAGAACGGCACCCGGCAACCGAGGTGCGGGCACTTCTGCGACAGAGCGAACAGGTGGCCGTCGGCGTTGGCCAACCAGAACCGCCCCGCTCGCACATAGGTCGCGGTGCCGGCGGCGAAGTCGGCAGCGGCGCCGACCTTGATCTTGCCGCCGGCCGCGTTCGACGTGAGCGGCCGCAGCAGCTCCCACGTGGTCCACGCCGCGGCGGAGGCCAGAAGACCGCCGCAGGCCTTCCAACCGTTGCGCAACAGGTTTCGTCGTGACAGGGCCATCGTCGCTCCTCACATCTCGATGTAGTTGTGGTCCCACGGGGGGACGAACTTCCAGCCGGGGCCGCGGAAGGCCAGGCCGACGACTGTCAGCACCACCGCCAGCACCAGGATGATCACGAAGGCGCTGATGGCCAGCCTGCGATTGCGGGCCTCCGTCGCCGGGTTCCGGTCGATGTACGGCAGCACGGCCAGCACCCCGAGCACGCCGATTGGGACGAGGATGCCGGCAACGAGCGGATCGAAGTGGTTCAGCAACTCCTGCAACCCGACGAAGTACCACGGAGCCTTGGCCGGCTCGGGTGTGAGGTTGGGGTTGGCGATGTTTTTCAACGGCGCAGCAAAGGCCACGCCGAGGGCCAGCACGGTAGCGGCCACCCCAAGACCGACCACGACGTGTCTGACGAGCATGTGCGGCCAGGTGAACACTGTGTCGTCGGTCAAGCGCTCCTCGGCGGTGACCGACTCCCGATCGACCACGCCCAGCAGTCGCACCCGCCGGCCGTCTTCAGTGACCACGGCCGTCTCGGCCATGGCGGTCTCGGCTGGAACGGGCGCATCCATCGCGACCTCCGATGCTCCCTCCGAGAACGCACCGATCCCGCCGCGCTTCACCGCGAAGCCGTCCTTGCGGACCCGCCAGATGTGGACCATCAACAACAGCCCGAGTGCGCCGGGCAGCACGGCAACGTGCAAGGCGTAGAAGCGCACCAGCGTGGCTTGGCCGATCTGTTCGCCGCCGATCAGCAAGCCACTCAGCAGGTTTCCGATCACTGGGACGTAGTCCACGAGGTTGGTGCCCACGGTCACCGCCCAGTAGCTGAGCTGGTCCCATGGAAGCAGGTAGCCGGTGAAGGAGAAGACCAAGGTGATGAGCAGCAACCCCATGCCGATGACCCAGTTGAACTGTCGAGGTCGCTTGTACGCACCGGCCAGGAAGACGCGCACGAGGTGGGCCACCACCACCAGCACCATGAGGTGCGCCGACCAGCGGTGCACGTTGCGCACCAATTGACCGAAGCCGACGCCGGTGCGCAACTGCTGCATGTCGCCATACGCCGATGTCACCGAGGGCGTGTAGAAGAACATCAGATACACACCCGTGACGACCAGGATCCCGAACAGCACCGAGGCGATGTAGCCGAGACGCCACGAGTAGCGGAATCGCAACACGCGCGCCGGCACCTTCACCGGATAGATGTGCAAGAACACGTTGGAGAACGACTGCAGTGCCCTGCCCCGCGGTGTGTCGAGGTGCGGGTGGCGGAACACCGAGCGCCAGGTCTCGGTGTGCCTCACCCGCGCGAAGAGGCCCTCGTGAACCGGATACACATCGGGCTCGAGGGCATCACGTTCGGGCGCTGGCTGCGCTTTGTCGGGCAACACATCGCTCACGACACAACCTCCTTGGCATTGACCATGACCAGAGCCGATGGCGGACAGCGATTCACGCAGAGGCCGCACCGGATGCACAACTCCTCGTCCAGCAGCAGCGCCGACTGGCTCTCGACGCCGACGCCCGCATGGTCGGCGCGAACGATGCTGATGCAGTCGACCGGGCAGACGTCGACACACAGACCACACAGGATGCACAGTTCCGGGTGCAGCATGATGTTGTCGAAGCAGCGCAGGCAGCGCAGGCCCTCCAGCACCGCGTGACCCTCGTCGTACCCCGTCTCGACCTCGGAGAACCCGACGCGGCGATCGCGGGGCACGCTGGGGATCGTGACCCGGGCGATGCCGTCGTAGCCTGTTGCCAGCCGACGAAAGAACGGTTCAACCTCCAGCTCGATGGCGAGGTCGGGCTCCGACGGTGCGTCCCGACCGGCCAACATCGAGTCGATCGACGCGGCGGCGCGCCGACCGTCGGCGATGGCGTCGATCAGGTTGCGCGGGCCGAAGGCCACATCGCCACCCGCCCAGACCTTGGGGTGCGTCGAACGCAGCGACGCGTCGACAGCGATGCCACCGAATCGGGTGAGCTCGACGCCGATGTCGGCCGGCAGGAACGCAACATCGGGCGCCTGCCCGACCGCGAGGATCACCGTGTCGGCCGGGATCACCTCTTCGGTTCCGGGCGAGAAAGTCGGCGAGAAGCGGCCCTGCGGGTCGAACACCGAGACCACGCCGATGGTCTCGAGGCCGGTGACACGGCCCTCTCCCACGAGTCGGTGAGGGCCACGTCGATAGCGGATCGTGATGCCCTCGGCCTCGGCTTCTTCGATCTCCTCGACTGCTGCCGGCATCTCCTCGAACGACTCCAGGGCGATCACGGTCACGTGCTTCACGCCGGCGCGCACCGCTGCACGAGCCGCGTCGAACGTTGTGGTGAGTCCGCGGCGGGCGTCGTCGCCGGCGCTGGCGCCGAGCATGGTCGGGTCGGGCGCCGGTTCGTCGAGGGCCGCAGCGCGCAGCGCCGTGCGGGCAGCGTCGAACGCTACGTTGCCACCACCGACGACCACCACGCTCTCACCGAGCTCGACGCGAAATCCGCGGTTGACGTTCAGCAGGAACTCGATCGCCGACACCGTGCCGTCGAGCTCATGACCGGGGATGTTCAAGTCACGCCCTCGACCGGCACCAACGCACATGAAGATGGCATCGTGCCGCTCGAGGAGCTGTTCGAACGCGAGGTCCCGACCGATCAGGCAGCCCAGCTCCACGTCGATGCCCAACGACACGATCGCTTCGGTCTCGCGATCGATCAGCGAGCGCGGCAACCGGTACTCGGGGATCCCCATGACCATCATCCCGCCGAGACGCTGTTCGCCCTCGTAGACCGTGACCTTGTGTCCGGCGAGGCGCAGGTCGTGGGCAGCCGCGAGACCACCCGGGCCACCACCGATGATGCCGACGGAGGTCTTGCCCGCAGCAGGCACCGCGCCATGACCCCGGTGCCACTCTGTGGCGCCACCGAAGCTCTCGACGCCGTAGCGCTCCGAAACGAAGCGCTTCAAGGCCCGGATCGCGACCGGGGCGTCGACCGTTCCGCGCCGACACGAGGTCTCGCACGGGGCCGCACAGACCCGCCCGCAGATCGACGGGAACGGGTTCGGCGCCCGAGCGATCTGATACGCATCCGAGAACCGACCCTCGGCGATCGCGGTCACGTACCCGCCGGCATCGGTGTGCACGGGGCACGCCGCCCGACACGGCTCGTTCTCCCACAGCCAGCGGGCGTCGGGGGTGACCGGGGTCATCAACGCAGTCCGCGTGCCTGCAGCCTGCGCAGCCCCCAGAGGAGTGCGCAGCCTGCAACCATGAACCACGCTGTCGCCAGCAAGACTCGCGTGCTACGGCCGACACCGGAGAGCGAGACCAGCAGATCCGGCACGTAGACGAGAGCAGCAAATGCCACCAGCACCAACAGAGCACCCGCGATTATCGCGCGGGGCCAACTCATGCTGTGACGGTGAACGCCGAACGCATGCCTTGACCGTAGTGCTTTTCGATGTTGCACACGAGCACATATGAGCCGGCCTCGAGGTTGAAGCTCTTGGTGACCGTCTTGCCGGCGTCGGTCTCACTGACCTCGCCGACACTGGCGTCTTCGCTGACCTTGTTATCGGCGCCGACCTTCAATGCGTCAGGTGCCTCATCGGTCTTCAACACGATCATCTCGTGCTGACGGTTGCCGGTGTTCTTGAAGGTGAAGGTCACGGCTCCGGCCTTGACCGTGAGCGGATCGACCGTCAGGGTCTGCGCCGTGTCGGAGGTGTCCCCGGCGATTACCGACACCGGCGTGCCGTCGGCCGCAGGCGCAACCGTCACATCGCCGCCGGCGGCGGGTGCCGCTGTGTCAGACGAACTCTTGCTGTCGCTCCCGCACCCGGCCACCAGGCCGAACATCAGGATTGCAGCTGCAGTGGATCGGGTGAGACGGCGCATTGGAACCTCCAGGTAGATTAACTCCACGATCGTGCTTGAGGTCGTCGACTAGACAGGGCCGAAGGTCCTGACACTGACGGTCCTCGGGACCTAGGGCCTTGACCCAATGGCGCTTGCGTTTCAGGCGGAGGTGCCCGACTTGAAGCTCAGGCGCAGCTTGGTCCGGTAAGCAATGATCGCACCTGCCTCGATCAGCACATCCATCTCGATCACCTCGGCGACACGAAGGTCCTTGTATGACTTCGATGCCTCGCGCACGGCGTTTTGTGCGGCGAACTCCCAGGAGTCACTGCTGGAACCGATCAACTCGACGACCTGATAGACGCTGTCATTCATGCTGGTGCTCCTTGCACAGGTAGAAACTTCACAGAGATCGCCAGCTCCGTACTGAGCCGGACCGCGCCGTCTCGCTCGACGTGGCACTGCAGGCGCCGGACCTCGCCGACGCGGGCATCGTCGTGCCGGCCGCACACTTCGGCCACGGCGAACTTGGCCGCCTGGTGCCATGTCACGCCCCGCCCCGTGACGCAGTGCACCTGATACACCGACTCATTGCCGCCACGGATCACGGGCGGCTCGTCGCTGGCGAAGTCGTCCGACGTCGGGCGGCCGCACTGTTGGCGAATGGCCTCCATCAGGTCGCTGGTCAACAGTTGCCGGCGACGACGAGATGGCCCGCCGTACGACGCCGGATCGATCGCCGGGCCGAACCTGATCTCCGCACGTCGGAATGGCCGCGGCACGCGGGCTCCGATCGGTTGGATTCGATCCGTGCCGACCAGCCCGACCGGCACGATGGGCGCGCCGGTCATCAACGCCAGTTGGGCCACACCGGAGTGACCGCGGTGCAGCAACCCGTCACGCGATCGCGTGCCTTCGGGATAGATGCCGAGTACGTGACCCCGCTCCAGTGCGTTCGCCGCCACACCGAGCGCGGCCATCGCCTGGCGCGCCGCAGCTCGTTCGATGGGTATCAGCCCGAAGGCCGGGAACAGCCGCTTGGTGACCCATGAATCCATGTACTCGGCTTTGCCGACGAAGTACGTGCGGCGGGGCACGGAGAACATCAGCACGACCGTGTCGAAGAACGAGATGTGATTGGCGGCGAGGATGACCGGGCCGTGTTGCGGGAGATGTTGGGCACCGCTGACCTTCACCGGGATCAGCAGGCGATAGATCGCGCCGAGCACCGCCCGGGTGATCCGGTAGAACCGACCGCCCTCGTACTCGATCTCGGCTGCCGCCGCCTGTTCCACGCCAACACGCTAGATGGCCAGGTCGATACTGTGGATCACACGACCACACACGACCAGCGGAGGAACGCTATGACTGCGCCAGCGTCCATGCCGGCAGTGTTCATCGGCCACGGAAGCCCGATGAACGCCTTGGAGACGAACCGCTACACCGACGCGTGGCAATCGTTCGCCGCCGGCATCCCTCGACCGCGGGCGATCCTGGCGGTTTCGGCCCACTGGTACATCAACGCGACCGCCGTCACGGCGATGCCCGATCCGAAGACCATCCATGACTTCTTCGGGTTCCCCGACCAGCTGTTCGCCGTCCGATACCCGGCGCCGGGCGACCCCGATCTCGCAGCCGAGATCGCCGAGTTGGTGAAGCCGACATGGGTCGGGAGCGATCTCGACAGTTGGGGGCTCGATCACGGCACGTGGTCCGTGCTCGTGCACATGTTTCCCGATGCCGACATTCCCGTCGTGCAACTGTCGGTCGATGCCAGCAAGCCGTTCGACTACCACGTTGCCCTCGGCGCCAAGTTGGCCGAGCTGCGCTCGAGCGGGGTGCTGATCGTCGGAAGCGGGAACGTGGTGCACAACCTCGGGCTCATGCAGTGGAGCGAACCCGAGGGCGCCTTCGATTGGGCGCGATCGTTCAACCAAGCAGCCATCGCGACGATGACCGGGAAGCCGGGTACGGCAGCAGGGCTACAGCAACACGATCACTTCCGGCTCGCTGCCCCGACCCCCGATCACTTCATCCCGTTGTTGTACATCGCCGGTCTGGCCGATGCGGCCGGTCACGGAGCGGAGGTGCTGATCGACGGGTACGCCATGGGCTCGTTGTCGATGACAGCCTTCACCGTCGCCTGACCGCCCCGGCCGCCAAGAGAATCTACAGGTCGACGCCGAACTGCTTCAGGAAGGTCAGCAGGTCGTCGGCGTGCTCTTCCTCGACAGCGAGGATGCTCTCCATGAGGCGACGTGTCGTGATGTCGGTGTCGGCCAGCCAGCGGACGATCTCGCTGTACGAGGCGATCGCGACGCGCTCGGCCACAAGGTCTTCAGTGATCATGTCGATCAAGCTGTTGCCCGGGACGTACTCGGCGTGGCTGCGCTCCACAAGTGTGGCCGGGTTGAAGTCTGGCTCGCCCTGCAGCTGGACGATCCGCGCCGCGATCTGGTCGGCGTGGCCCTGCTCCTCGGTTGCGTGCTGCAGGAACTCAGCCGCAACTGACGCCGAGTTGATGCCCTCGGCCATGTAGTAGTGCCGCTTGTAGCGCAGCACGCACACGAGCTCGGTGGCAAGCGCCTCGTTGAGGACCTTGATGACCCGCTCGCGATCCGCGCCGTAGTCCTCGGTCAGCGGGCCCCGCTCGATGTGGGCTCGCGCGTTGTCGCGAAGCTTCTGGACATCTGATAGGTGAGCGCTCACGTTCGTCTCCTTGTGGTGCGTGGATGCGGAATGACTGGTACCCGCGCCGTTCAGGAATCAAACTGGCCACATGGCGCAACCTCGCACCCGTGCCAGTGCTGCGGTCGGCTTTCTGCACCCCCGCGCGATGGGCGCTGCGAGGTGATCGTCTCGGCGTGCCCACCCGGGGCAGCAAGCGACGTCGCCCGCGACGTCATTGCGGCGGGCTTCGGTGGTGTCTACGTCGAGGTCAACGCGATCTCGCCGGCAACGGCACGCTCGATCGGTGCTCGGTTCGACCGCTTCGTCGACGGCGGTGTCGTCGGGCCGCCGGTGCAGTCCGCCGGCACGACGCGCCTGTACCTCTCCGGTGACCCACGCATCCGAGGTTGCCGAGCTCTGGGCCGGCACACCACTCGACACCCGCTTGGTCGACGGCGGCCCGGGCGCGACCTCCGCCGTGAAGGTTTGCTACGCGGCATGGACGAAGGGAAGCGCCGCATTGCTGCTGGCCATCCGCGCGCTTGCGGTTGCCGAGGGTGTCGATGACTCCTTGCTCGCCGAGTGGGCGACATCGCTTCCCGGCGTGACGGCGCAATCCGATCGCGCCGCCGCGGGCAACGCGCCGAAAGCCTGGCGCTTCCTCGGCGAGCTGGACGAGATCGCCGCAAGCTTCGCCGCTCACGGCCTCCCCGATGGGTTCGGCGCAGCAGCAGCCGTCGTGTACGACCGACTGGCCGGCTTCAAGGACACCAACGGCGTCAGCGTCGACGCTGTGATCGATGCCCTCCTGCACCCAAGCTGACCGCGTCCGAGATCGCAGGGGCGGCAACGTCACTCGTAGGCTCGGTCGACCGCAGACGAAGGAGGACCACGATGGACGGGCTCGATAGCAGGGTGGCGATCGTAACCGGATCGTCGAGCGGGATCGGCGAAGCCACCGCGCGACGGCTGTCTGAACTCGGCGCCAGGGTCGTCGTCAACTCGTCGTCATCAGTCGAGGCGGGCAATGCAGTCGCGGAGGCATTGCCGACCGAAGCGATGTACGTGCAGGCCGACATCAGCGATCAGGCCCAAGGCCACGAGCTGATCGCAAGGACCATCGAGCGGTTCGGCCGACTCGACATCCTCGTCAACAACGCCGGGTGGACAACCCGAGTGGCGCACGCCGATCTCGACGCGCTCAGCGATGACATCTTTCGCAAGACGTTCGAGGTGAACGTGTTCGGCACCTGGTGGCTCACGAAGGAGGCGATGCCCCACCTTCGCGAATCGCCCGATGGCAACGTGGTCACCATCAGTTCGATCGCCGGCTCGAGACCCGTTGGTTCATCGATCGCCTATGCGATGTCGAAGGCCGCGCTGAACCACATGACGGCCCTCCTCGCCAAAGCGTGCGGCCCGGTGCGGGTGAACGCGGTGGCACCCGGCCTGGTCGCGACACCGTGGACATCGCAGTGGGAAGACCAGCATGCCTCGATCGCAGCAACCATCCCCCTTCACCGCTCGGCGACACCTGACGACTGTGCCGAGGCCGTGATCGGCCTGATCCGCAACTCGTACATCACCGGTCACGTCATGGTGGTCGACGGTGGGACCACGCTCGTCTTCTGAGGCGACGAACCCATCGACCGTCGCAAAAGGCCGTCACTGTCGTCGAGAAGTGCTTAAGCTCGTACGCGTATGACCGCATCGCAGGGGCGAGCGCACGACAGCGCAGGAAGCGATGAACCAATCATCGGGTGAACCCTCCGATCTCCTGCGTAGCGACTACGAGGGAGATCTACGAACGCTGCAGGGCGTGCGACGTGATGTGGTCGGCTGGCTCACCGATCACGCTGCCGACGAGGCGACCAAGGAACGTGCCGCGCTGATCATCAGCGAACTGGCGTCCAATGCGATACAGGCTTCACCAGGGTGGGCCTACAGCGTGGAGGTCTCGCGGGTCGACCGCGACCACGTGGCGATCTCCGTGCGGAATCGACCGATCGAACACCTGCCACCTCCCCGCGAGAAGTGGCGACCCGCTGGAAACCTGTCACTGAAGGAGTTGTCACTCCGCGGACGCGGCTTGGCCATCGTCGATTCGTTGTCGGACGATGTGACCATCGCGCACCTCGACGATGAGTTGACCGTCACAGCGGTCTTCCGCATCGAACGCGACGGGCGCTGAGTTCTACAGCGGTGTCGGCTCGTGCACGATCGTCAACACCTCGGTCAGCCCGGTCACACGGTTGCCGGCATCTCACGAGCCCGAGCCTGCGCGGCGCAGCGGTCACGACGCGGTTGGCGCCGCGCCAGCGTGGGAAGCATCAACACAGCCTCTCGAAAGGAGTCGCAATGGCTCGATCACTGTGGACCGGCTCGATCAGCTTCGGTCTCGTCAACGTTCCCGTCAAAGCGTTCACCGCGGTACGTGATCACGATGTGCACTTTCATCAGCTCGACAAGAAGTCGGGGTCGCGCATCCGCTACCGAAAGGTGGCCGAGGACACGGGCAAGGAGTCGCCAAGGACGACATCGCCTGGGGCTTCGAGGTGAAGAACGGTCGGTATGTCACCTTCGACGACAAGGAGATGGAAGCACTTCGCCCGGCATCGACACGAGTGATCGAGGTCTCCGACTTCGTCGCGCTCGAGGAGATCGATCCGATCTACTACAAGAGCACCTCCTGGCTGGTCCCCAACGGTGAGGCGGCGAAGAAGAGCTACCAGCTGCTCGTTGCCGCAATGGATGATGCCCAACAAGTCGGAATCGGAACCGTGGTGCTGCGCGACAAGCAACACCTCGTCGCAGTTCGCCCGCTCGACGACGTGCTGGCATGTCGACGATGCGGTTCGCCGACGAGGTTGTCGGGCTTTCGGAGATCGAGGGATGCCCCGTCGCGGCAAGACTGATCCGAAAGCGTTGAAGATGGCCACGCAGTTGATCGAAGGGTTGTCGAGCGAATGGAAGCCCGAGCAGTACCACGACACGTACACCGAGGCGTTGCGGCAGCGGATCACCGCGAAGAACAGAGGCAAAGAAGTGGTCGAGGCCGCTGAAGAACCGGCCGCTCGTGTCCTCGACCTGATGGCCGCGCTCGAGGCAAGCATCGACGCCGCCAAGCACCGCAGGGCTCCGCACAAGACGGCTCGGAAGGCCGGCTGATGGCCGAACGAGCGCAGGAACGGCTGCGGCGCTACCGGCAGAAGCGCAACTTCGATGTCACGTCGGAGCCCGCGGGCTCACCTGCTCCCGACAAGGACGGTCATCGGTTCGTGGTGCAACGTCATCGCGCATCGCGGCTGCACTACGACCTCCGTCTGGAAGCAGCCGGCGTCTTGTTGAGCTGGGCGGTGCCGAAGGGGCCGACACTCGACCCCGATGTGAAGCGCATGGCAGTTCACGTGGAGGACCACCCGCTGGAGTACTTCGACTTCGAAGGGGTGATTCCGCGCGGCGAATACGGGGGCGGGGATGTGATCGTCTGGGATTGGGGCACCTGGGCGATCACCGACGGATCTGATCCGATCGCCGCCACTGAAGCCGGAGATCTGCACTTCGACCTGAAGGGCGAGAAGCTTCGCGGTCACTTTGCACTGGTGAGGCGCGGCGGCCGAGACACCAAGGCGCGCGCTGCGGCGCAAACACAATTCATTACGAAGG
>JANPOJ010000056.1:0-2267 GCA_031427935.1 Ilumatobacteraceae bacterium
GGTGAAGTCGCTCGTTGCAACCGTTTGCAGTGTCCACGTTTGATCCGTGAACCGACGCCCGCCTGGGTCCTCCCCGAGGTTGTAGGTCATCTGCGGTGGAATGGCCGAACCGCTCGAGTCCAGTGTGAAATCGCCGGGGACCGGACCGCCCGCCGTCCACGGAGTCAGCGTCGCCGCAGTCGCCACCGGCACCGCGCCGATGATGGGCGTGACGATTGCCAGCATCGCAGCGACCAGCGCCACGTGAAGCACTCGAATGGACCGACGACCGACTGGTTGCTTGCGCATGATCTCCTCGAACCTCGACGTGACGGAGCCAGCGTGCGATCGCAGCCGTCCCTGCGAATCTTCGAGAACGCTAATCGCTTTGAAGCGCAACCAACTGCGTGGAACGTCCGACTACTCTCAGTAGCGCCCCCAACGCAGTCGAGTCGAGGTTCAGCCCGCGGTCGCGTGCGTCGGATTCGCTCTCACCAAGGCGCGGTCGAACCTCGTCCAACGCGCCGTCGAGCGTGGCCGCCACCGCAGGCGGGCGCGGTGCATCCAGCCGGGTTCGCAGCGCGTCGGCGGCTCCCAGCAGCTCGACTGCCTGAACGAGCTCGTCCTTGGCCAGCGACAGCAAGACCATGTCCTCGACCAACAGTGCGAGTGACCACTGGTCGCCGTAGTCCTCGTAGGCCTGCAGTGCTTGGAGGAACTCGCCGCCGGCCCTCGCCAGATCACCGAGCCCGAGGTTGGCATTGCCGAGGTTGTGATGTCCGTAGGCGACAATCCACCGGTCCCCGACCTCCGCGGCGAGGCGCATCGATGCCTCGAAACGCGCCTGCGCAACAGTGAAGTCCTTCTGCAGCAAGGCGATCATTCCGAGGTTGTTCTGAGAGATGCTGGTTGCCCAGCGGTCACCGACTTCCTCGCGCATCGCCAGGGCGCGCTCGTTCATCGTGCGCGCCAGTTCGAGGTTGCCTTCGCATTCGGCAACCACCCCGAGGTTGCTCAGCAGGCTGCCGATGCTCGCCCGGTCATCCAGTCGCTCGCGGATCTCGAGACTTCGCTCGTAGGAAGCGCGGGCCTCGTCGTAGTGCCCCTGTTGCGAACCGAGGGTTCCCTCGAGGTGCAAGACGAGCCCGAGGCCGGCGTCGTCGCCCTGCGCGGAGAAGATCCCACTCGCATGAACCAGCTGTTGGCGGGCCTCTTCGAATCGACCTTGCTTGCGGAGCGTCTCGGCCAGGTCGGCATGCGCCCGAGCCTGCTCCGCCGCATCTCTGATGTGCAGTGAGAGGTCGATGGCCTCGCCGTAAGTTGCCTCGGCATCGGCCCAACCACCGCGCAGTTCCAGCACCTTGCCAAGTCGGCGGAGCACACCAGCGCGTTCCTCGTCGGGAACCAGCGGCAGGGCGCGTTGGAAGTAGTCGGCGGCAGCATCGTTGGCGTAGCGCGATTGGGCCGCGATCCCGGCGCGGACGGCGTACTCGCGCTTCTTGTCGTCGTCCTCTCCGAGCCAGTAGTGATACGCGAGCAGGTCGAGATTGCGCTCGATCGCCTGCGAGCCGCCCGATTCGAGGAACGCCCCCACGCGGTCGTGCAGGTGTGAACGCATCGCGAACGGCAAGCTGTCGTACGCGACGTCACGGGCAACGACGTGACGGAACAGCCACGAACGATCCTCGACTCGGTCGATACGTAGGATGTCGGCTTGGCGTGCTGCTTCGAACCTGGCCTCGACCTCGTCGATCGAGCCGAGGTCGGGGTACACGCCTTGCACGAACGGCGATTCGAATGTTCGCCCCACAACGCTGGCGACCTTGAGCGCCGTTCGCGGAGCTTCCTCCAGCATGTCGATGCGGCTCTGGACCAATCGAAAGAGCGTGTCGGGGACGTTGAGGTGCAACAGGGCAACCGGGTCCGCCGGGTCGATCCCCAGACCATGGATGTAGTTGATCAGCTCCTCGAGGTAGAACGGGTTGCCCTGCGCCCTCTCCAGCACGAACTCGACCAGATCGGGGGCTGGGGTGACCGACTCACCGAACAACTGCGCCAGCTTGGCCTGCAGCACCTGGTGCGCATCGTCGGCCCCCAACTCGCCGAGTTGAAGCTCTTGGAAGTGTGAGGCTCGTTCCAGCCCGAGTCCTCCGCCCGCGGACTCCGCCGGGCGATAGGCCAGTACGAACAGCACCGGAAGCGATGCCGACTTCATGCTCGTTTCCGTGATCATACATAAGTATGACGCGACCACCTATTCCGCAGGAGTTCACCAACAAATCAAGATC
>JANPOJ010000057.1:0-13042 GCA_031427935.1 Ilumatobacteraceae bacterium
GCACCAGGTGCAGGTTGCGACGACCTTGGCGGATGATCTCGTGGGCGGCCGCATGCGGGATGAGATGGGTGAATCCCTCGAGCGCCAACGTGTCGCCGTCGTGCACGTGCTCGGCAACCGCCTCCTTCAACGACATGATCATCTGGGGTACCAGGGTTGCATCTGAGCATCGACGTTGTTGATGACCTCGAGCCTGGCGCCCTCGACAGCGTCGACGAACTCGCCGCCGATGAACAGTTGGTTCTGAACGCTCACAAGATCAGAAATCGACGGGGTACACGCTCGCCTTGCCGGTGCGGATCATCTCCGGCAACTCGGGCGAGGCGTTCTCCCACACCAGCAGCATCGAACGCTTGGCGCTATAGCCCTGATGGCGGATGTCGCCGGGCATCGCCGCGACGTCGCCCGCCTTCATCGTGACCTTGCTGCGTGGCGCGCCGCTGTCGCGATCCTGCACATCCCACACGATCTCGTCGCTGAGCTGCACGAACCACTCCACACGGTCGTTGCCGTGGAAGACGGGCAGCATGTACTCCTCGCTGGTCGGGCAGTACAGGCTGGCCTTGCACACGCTGACCACGCTGGGGTTCCACGTGACATCGCTGCGGCTGATGTAGGCGTACAGGT
Organism: Ilumatobacteraceae bacterium; assembly: GCA_031427935.1. Taxonomy (GTDB): domain Bacteria; phylum Actinomycetota; class Acidimicrobiia; order Acidimicrobiales; family Ilumatobacteraceae; genus JAENVT01. Next base: position 628 of record JANPOJ010000057.1, read on the forward strand.
TGTAGGCGGCGACCTCGTCTTCGAAGCCGGGCTCTGGGTACACCTCGGGCTCGTCCTGGGGCACATCGGCGAACATGCGGTTGACCGGGTGGGTCTCGTCGGTACGGATCTTCTCGTCGCCGGGAACGCTGACCATCCGGTTGGCAGCCACTCGGCGGCGGGTGATGGCCTCGGTGTTGTTGCCATCCTTCACGCCGAACGGCTTATCGGTCTCGGCGGGGCTGGCGAAGGGATCGAACGAGGCGTTGGTCCAGTCGTCGAGCATCGCCTTGAACGTGTCGCGGATCAGCGGGGTGTCGAAGTTCTCGGTGTGGTCGAGCTCGGCCTTGCGGTAGGCGTCGTTGAACCGACCGGCGAACATGTCGACCGTGCCGTAGTGGTTGACGGTGCCGAACACGCTGTCGAAGTTGACGGTGCCGTAGAAGAAGTCCCACGCAACATCGCGCTGCAACGCGCGCAGGAACACGTCGACACTCAGCACGTGCTTGCCCGTCGGCCAGGTGATGTGGACGAAGTACTCGTCGCGGGAGAAGTGGAACGCGCCCAGGCTGAACTCGCGATAGCCCTGTGCGTTGGGGTCGGTCGATTGCACGTCGGTCATGGTCATGTCAGTGGTTCCTTCTGTCAGCTCAAGCAGATGTCGGCCCAGCGCTCGACGGTGTCGTCGCCGAGGATGGTTTGCAACAGGATCACGCTGGGCGCCGAAGCGCTCATGCGGTAGGCGGAGTTGGCGGGAAGCAGGGCCTGGTGGCCCTTGCGTAGGACGATGCGGCCCATCTTCTGGCCGGCGGGCTCGCCGTCGATGCGCACCGAGCCATCCTTGTCGGCGGGAACCGCGGGGCTGTCGAGTTTGACGAGCTCGATCGTGACCTCGCCATCCATGCACAGCGGGAACTCGTCGTGCGCGCACGTGCGCCATTCACTGGTGCCCTCGGCGCGGATGGCCTCGAGCACGTACTGCATGTTCTTGCCGACCGCGACCTTCTCCCAAGGTTTCGAGGAGTTGGCGACCTCGAAGATGTTGGAGAACGCGTAGTTCTTGGCCTGGTCGTTGATCAGCTCGATGTTGCCCTTGTCGTAGTCGGCGAGCGACCCGAACTTGGTGACGTACTCGGTCACGCAACCCCCTCAGTACTTAGGCGAAATGTTCGCATTGCGCACACTCGTGCGATATGTGAACATTGTCGCGGGAGGTGCTCCGAGTGTCAAGTGCTAGGGCGTCAAATGACAGGGCGTCAACCGACGGCCCGGAACGAGACTACGTCCAATCGTTGAGTCGCGGCCTCACCGTGCTGCAGGCGTTCAACGCCGAGCGACCGACAATGACGCTGGCCGACATGGCTCGGGCGACCGGCCTCACGAGGGCGACCGCGCGGCGCCTCCTGCACACCCTGGTCGCCCTCGGCTTCGTCTGCACCGATGGGCGCACATTCGAGCTCACGCCACGCGTGCTCGATCTCGGCTTCGCCTACGTCTCGTCGCTGCAGCTCCCCGACATCGCCCAACCATTCATGGAGGCGTTGTCCGATCGCGTTCACGAGAGCGTGTCGGCCTCCGTGCTCGACGGCACCCAGATCGTCTACGTCGCCCGCGTCAACACCCAGCGGATCATGGGCATCTCCCTGGCCATCGGGTCGCGACTGCCGGCCGCTTGGACGTCGATGGGGCGAGTGCTGCTGGCCGGTCTCACCGACGCACAGCTGGAGGAGTTCCTCGAGAAGTTGGTCGTCACCGGGCTGACGATGCAGTCGATCACCGATCGAGATGCGCTGCGGTCCGAGATCCGCACCGTGCGCTCGCAGGGTTACGCGTTGATCGACCAGGAGCTCGAGGAGGGGATCCGATCGGTGGCAGCGCCGCTTCGCGATCGTCGCGGCCGAACGCTTGCAGCCATCAACGTCGGCACTCACGCCGCGCGCGTGACGTTGAAGGAGTTGCGCGGCGTGATCCTGCCCGACCTCCTCGACACCGCGCGTAGCATCGAGAGCCAGTTGGCGAAGCGGTGACCTGGTGACTGACGCGCCTCACCCCCTGATCGGTCGCGTGGAGGTGCTCGTCTATCAACTGCGCCGGCGCGGGCTCGACGTCACCACGGGGGCGGTGATCGACGCGTTCACCGCGCTGACTCACCTCCCGCTCGAGGAACCGGAGTCGGTAAAGGCCGGCCTGCGGGCAACCCTCGTGAAGAGCTCCGACCCGACGGGTGAGTTCGATCGCGCCTTCCGAGCCGCGTTCGCCGCGATCGACACAACCTGGTCCGGCGACGACACGACCAGTATGTCGGAAGAGGCAGCGCCCGCAGCGTCTCCCGGCCAGTTGTCGAACGCGCTGCTGCAAGCCATGCGGCAAGGTGACGAGGCCGAGATCGCATTCCTGGCGCAGCAGGCGGTCGATGCTCTCGCGGGATTCGACGAAGACGGTGAGCACAGCGAGCGCTACTACCTCCACAAGATCATGCGCGCCATCGACCTGTCGCGCATGCTCAGCGCCGCGATGCAACAACTGCGCCGTGAAGGCGAGCTGACCGAGTTGGAGTTGATGCTGGCGCGCAACGAGTTCGCCGCAGTGCTCGAACAGTTTCGTCGTCGCCTGGCAGCCGAGATCGCGGCGCGGATGCACGCGGGTGGGGCGACCGACCACGCTGATATCGACATCGGCACGGGCTTGGCCGACCGCGACATGCTGCAACTCTCGTCGTTGGAGCTGACGGAGCTTCGTCGCGTCGTGCAGCCGCTCGCTCGCCAACTGGCGGCGCGCATCAGCAGCCATCGACGGCTGCGCAGCACCGGCCGATTGGATCCGCGACGAACGGTGCGACGATCCCTGCAAGCCGGAGGCGTCCCGCTCGACGTGGTGATGCGGCGCCGCCATCCCCACCGCCCGGAACTCGTTTTGTTGTGCGACGTCAGCGGATCAGTGGCCGAGTTCGCCCAGTTCACGTTCACGCTCGTGCATGCCTTGCACGACGAACTTCGCCGCGTCCGCAGCTTCGCGTTCGTCGACGGGATCGCCGAGGTGACCGACCTGTTCGAATCGGCGCAACACGAGATCCACGTCAACCGTTTCGTCGAGCGACGTGGCGTGTTGGGCGACGACGGGCACAGCGACTACGGCCGAGCCTTCACCCGTTTCGTCGAGCACCACCTCGCCGACGCGGTGTCGTCGCGCTCGACGGTGATCATCTGTGGCGATGCCCGCACGAACTACCGCCCCGACGGCTGCGAGGCGTTGCGAGCTATTGCCGATCAGGCCCGCCGGGTGTTCTGGCTGAACCCGGAGCCCGAAGAGGAGTGGGGCGCGACCGACTCGGCGATGGACGACTATCGGGCCTATTGCCGTGGCGCGTTCGAGGTGCGCTCACTGCGTCAACTGGGCGACGTGATCGCCTCGCTGGTGTAGCACGTCAGACGTCGCCCTGCGGCCGCGATCGGACGACAGCGCTGCCGACGCATCGGTCTGCGTGTGACTCCGTGGGCCCGGTCGGATCGGACGGTGCGATGGTCTGAGCCGCCGCAACAAGGACAGCCGCGAAGCCTGGCACCGCGCCGACAGGATTGCCGTGAAGGTAGCCGAAGGGATCGACCTCTCGCGCGCGGCTGTTCCACAGCCACCTCGGCACATTCCGTCTGGCGAAGTATCGTCGTACGGCACGCGACATTGCCAACAATTCTCCGGACCGTCCGTCAACGACACGGCGGCGAGTCAGCAAATTCCCAACGGACCAGCCCCAGCGATGTATCGGCAGGGCATAGAGAACGACATCCAGTGCCCAGAACGCCACGAGGATGAGCAGCGGCGGGACGATCGAGTTCTCACCACCGGAAACCAGGGCCATGACTCCAATCGCCGCGCCGACCATCGAGAGAGTGATCACCAGGTCGACGAACGCCCCGATCAATCGGAGGTTGTCGTCGCGGACAACCGTGGGTAGAGCGTGCGCCTCGCGGCCGAGATCCATCGTCGATAGATCGGCAAGCCGAGACTCCACCTTGAGCCTGAGGCCGGCGTCAGCCCGTAAACTCGCGACCATGAACGATCCTGTTGTGCAGGAGATGCCGCTGGGCTTCCAGTGGCCGACAGTCGACCCGTTCTTGTTCTGCGTTCACCACCTCGATCTCTATCCAGCCGGAAATGGGAGCTTCGGGCCCGACCCGTCGTCACTCGAGGGCCGCGAGATCGGTTCTGACTTCGAGCCGCGTGATGGGTGGCGGATGTACCACGGCGAAGAGGTGCCCGGCTTCCCGCAGCACCCGCACCGCGGGTTCGAGACTGTCACGTTGGTACGCAAGGGTCTGATCGACCACAGCGATTCGCTCGGCGCGACCGCGCGGTTCGGTCGCGGCGATGCGCAGTGGCTCACCGCCGGTGCCGGCATCGTGCACAGCGAGATGTTCCCGCTCGTCGACACGGTCGAGCCGAACCCGACCGAGCTGTTCCAGATCTGGCTCAACCTGCCGTCCAGCGACAAGATGGTCGAGCCGTACTTCACGATGCTGTGGGCACCCGACATCCCTGTGGTGGAGTTCGAAGGCGGCAGCGTCACCGTGGTCGCAGGCAGCGTCGGCGACGCCAAGCCGGCGTCACCTCCACCGAACTCGTGGGCGTCGCGAGACGATGCCGAAGTGGCGATCTGGTTGCTGCGCCTCGATGCCGGCGCCGCGTGGACGATGCCCGCGACCCTGCACGACGACGTCACACGGATCGTCTACTTCTTCGAAGGCGACTCGCTGTCGATCGGCGGCCATCACGTGGCCGCATCGACCGGCGCCGTCGTACGCAGCGACACCGAAGTCGAGGTGCGTGCCGGCGACACGCCGGTGGAATGCCTGATCCTGCAGGGGCGGGCGATCGGCGAGCCGGTCGCCCAATACGGACCGTTCGTGATGAACACCCGCGCCGAGATCGAGCAGGCCTTCGCCGACTACCAGCGAACCGGTTTCGGCGGTTGGCCATGGGACGCCGACGGCCCGGTGCATGGCACCGACCCGGGCCGCTTCGCCCGCCATCCGAGTGGGCTGGTCGAGCGCCCCGAATGACGGCGCCGATCGTCACGCTCACGTTCGACAACGGGCCGACGCCCGGCATCACCGAGCCGGTGCTCGACCTCCTGGCCGCGCACGCGGTACCGGCCACCTTCTTCGCGATCGGGCGCAAGCTGGCCACACCCGATGGCCAGATGCTGGGGCGGCGCATCGTCGATGCAGGCCACGAGCTCGGCGGGCACACCTGGAGCCACTCGATTCAGTTCGGCACAGCCGACGACGCGGTGGTCGCCGAGGAGCTCGCCCGCACACGCGCCGAGGTCGACGCCGCGGGCGGTGACGGGCTGCTGTTCCGCCCCTACGGCGCGGGCGGCGTGATCGACGATCGGTTGATGAGCGGGTTCGGCGCCACGACACTTCGCGAGCTCCAGTACACATGCGTGTTGTGGAACGTCCTGCCCGGAGACTGGCGTGACCCGGCCGGCTGGGTCGGCCATGCGCTCGACGGCATCGACAGCCACTCGTGGTCGGTCGTGGTGCTGCACGATGTCGCCGATGCCGCGTTGCCTCGGCTCGACGAGTTCTTGACAGCCGTCGCCGAGCGCAAGGCGACCTGGTCGCTCGACTTCCCCGACGAGTGCACCCCGATCCGCGACGGCATGCCGACGTCGTCGTTCGACACTCTCTGCATCGCCAACTGATCACCTACGCTCCCCGGCATGGAGTTGCACTACGCCACCATCTGGGAGTCCATCGCCGACACCATTCCAGAGTCCACCGCCGTGGTGCACGGAGACACGATCAGGACATGGGCCGAGTACGACGACCGCGCCGCGCGGCTCGCTGCCGCATACGCAGCCGCGGGTCTGGGCCATGACTCCAAGATCGGGTTGTACATGTACAACGGCAACGAGTACCTCGAGGCGCAGTACGGCGCATTCAAGGTCCGCGGCGTGCCGATCAACGTCAACTACCGGTACCTCGACGACGAGCTGTGGTACCTCCTCGACAACGCCGATGCCGAGGCGCTCGTGTTCCACTCGTCCCTTGCCGAGCGCGTCGGGCAGGTCATCGATCGGCTTCCCAAGCTGAAGCTCCTGATCGAAGTCGACGACGGCGGTGCCAGCAGGATGGACCGCGCCGTTGCCTACGACACGGTGCTGGCAACGCATCAGCCGATGGAGCGGATCGTGCGCAGCGAGGACGACATCTACATGCTCTACACGGGCGGAACCACCGGCATGCCGAAGGGCGTGATGTACGACATGGCCTCGCACGTCGGTCTGTTCCTGCGCTCCGGCTTTCCGTTCCTCGGTGAACGCGTGCCACGTACGGGCGAGGAGGTCGCGCCGCTGGCACGGGCCATCACCGAGGCGGGCAACCGAATGATCGCCATCCCCTGCGCGCCCTTGATGCACGGCACCGGGTTGTGGCTGGGGGCATTCGCCTCGCACCTCACCGGCGGCGAGGTGATCACCCTCACCAGCCGCACGCTCGACCCACACGAGGTGCTGCGGACCGCTCAGGCGCGGCGGGCCACGTCGCTGGTGATCGTCGGCGACGCCTTCGCCAAGCCGCTGGTCGCTGCGATCGACGAGGCCGCCGCACTCGGCGAGCCGTACGACCTCTCCAGCGTCGCGGTCATCCTCTCGTCGGGTGTGATGTGGACGACCGAGGTCAAAGAACAACTGCTGGAACGCATCCCGCACGTCGTGTTGTTCGATGCCATCGGGTCCACCGAAGGAGCGATGGGCAGCCAGATGAGCACCCGCGGCGCCTCCACCGAAACTGCCAAGTTCACCCAGAACCCGACGACCAAGGTGTTCGCCGAGGACGGGCGTGAGGTCGCCCCCGGTTCCGACGAGATTGGTCTGGTCGCTGCGGGCGGGTTCGTGCCGATCGGGTACTTCAAGGACGCCGACAAGACCGAGCGCACCTTCCGCACCGTCGATGGTGTGCGCTACGCGTTCCCCGGCGATCTCGCCAAGGTCGCCGCCGACGGCACCTTGATCCTGCTGGGTCGAGGCAGCCAGGTGATCAACTCCGGCGGCGAGAAGATCTTCCCCGAAGAGGTCGAGGAGGCCGTCAAACGCGTACCCGGGGTGCTCGACTGCCTGGTCGTCGGTGTGGATGACGAGCGGTTCGGCCAGGCGGTCACTGCGATCGCCGCAACCGACGGCACCCCACTCGATGAGGCCGAGGTCATCGCCCACGTCAAGACGCAACTCGCTCGCTACAAGGCACCCAAACGCGTCGTGTTCGTCGCCGAGGTCCCGCGGGCCCCCAACGGCAAGGCCGACTACGCCACCGCCAAGCAGTACGTCCGCGACGCCCTCGGAATTTCCTGACCGCGTCTGACGACTGCCGCGTCAGCGCTGCAGCTTGGCGCGGAGGAAGTCGATGACGCGCTGCACCGAGGCCTCGTCACGTTGCTCGGTCAAGACCGAGTGGTCACGCTTCGACGTGGTCGGCAGTTCGACCGCGAGGAACGCGTCGCCGAGCAGGGCCCGCAGCGATTCGAATCGCGTGCCCACCAGCTTGTCCTCGTCGAACCGCAACCCGAGCACCTCACACCCGGCAGCGGCGCGTTCGGCGACCCGCTCGGCGTCGGCGGGCGACAGGTTGAGATCAGCATGCCGCGCCGGCTTGCCCAGCGCGAACGGCATCGACGGCTGAGCCAGTACGGGGGCGACCATCACGGTGTCGACCATCATCCCCAGCGCGAAGCCACCGCTGAAGCACATGCCGACCGCACCGACACCGGGTCCTCCGGCCGACGTGTGCAGGTCGGCTGCCAGGGCTCGGAGCCAGGAGATGATCGGCGATGTCTGGTGCAATGCCCAGTTCGTGAACTCACGTGCGACGCACACCTTGAACATCGACGATGCGCCGTAGGGTGCCGACAGGGCGCGGCCGGGCGTGCCCACGAGCGACGGCATCACCACCGTGAACCCGGCGGCGACCACGTCGTTGGCGAACGCCGCCACCTTCGGCGTGATGCCGGGGATTTCGTGGATCACGATCACGCCGGGCCCCGAGCCACGGCGGAACACGGCCCGGGTGCGACCGTCGGCGGTGAACTCGCCTCGTTCCCAGCCATCGAGCGCGTTGGTCATGCCCATTGCTGCATCGCCTCACGGGCGCGCTCGGCCAACGACTCGGTGGCCTCTTTGAACGTGGAGATGTCGACCTCGCCCCCTTCACCCATTGCGCCGTGCACGTACCTTGAATACACCCCCTCGCTGATCACCGCAAGCCTCCAACACCCGAACGCGATGTAGTAGCCGATACCGCTGACATCACGACCGGTTCGGCGGGCGTAGCGCTCGACGAGATCGGCGAACGCCGGAAAACCTCCCGCCGACGTGGGGTCGTTGGCGCGCGCCGTCGCTGCATCTCCCTGATACCAGTACACGCCGAGGTAGCCGAGGTCGGCCATTGGGTCGCCCAGGGTGCACAGCTCCCAATCGAGCACGGCATTGATCCTGCCGAGTTCGACATCGGTGAGGCAGTTGCCGAAACGAAAGTCACCGTGGGCGATCGACACACCCTGCTGGACCGGTAGGTGGTCGCGCAGCGCTCGGGCAACCTCGTCGATCGCCCCCAACTCGCGGGTCTTGGACTGCTCCCACTGCGTCGACCACCGCTTGACCTGGCGCTCGACGTAGCCCTCCCGCTTGGCGAGATCGCCGAGGCCGACCGCGTCGATGTCGACAGCATGCAGGTCCGCCAACACGTCGACGAGGTGCTCGCTGACCTGTGGTCGCAACTCGATTGGCAGGGCGGCTGCGCGTTCGGGGCTGTCGAGCACAATGCCATCGACGTACCCCATCACGTAGAAGGGTGCGCCGTTCACGGCATCGTCGGTGCACAGACCCAGAGCCCTCGGTACCGGCACGTTCGTGCGACCGACCGCTGAGATGATTCGGTGCTCGCGCGCCATGTCGTGTGCCGTGGCCAGCACCTGGGCCAGCGGCGGACGGCGCAACACGAATCGTTGGCCGTCGGCATCCGTCACTGCATAGGTCAGGTTCGAGCGGCCGCCGGCGATCAGCGCGAAGTCGAACGGCGCTGTGGCATCAGCGATGTTCGCATCGAGCCATGAGCTGACTCGAACGGTGTCGATGCCCTGCACAGGCCGTCACCGTAACCGGTGGTCAGCCCGGTCGGCCGATTCCGACCACCGCAGCCCAGTTGACCGCGGCGACCTTGACCACATCACCGGTACGCGGCGCATGGATCAGCGATCCGCCACCGACGTACATGGCCACGTGGCCGATCGGCGACTTGTAGAAGATGAGGTCGCCCGGCTGGATCTCGCTCTGCGAGATGTGCGGGATCGACCCGTATTGGGCGCCGGACTGGTGGGGCAGATACACCCCGGCCTGACCCCACGCGAACTTGGTGAGACCCGAGCAGTCGAACGCGACCCCGGGTGATTCGGCAGCGAACCGGTACGGCACGCCCAGTTGACCCATCGCCGCGTTCACTGCAATCCCAGCGAGCGACGAAACAGGCGGCGCCGGGCTTCCTCCGCCCGAGCCGCCACCACCGTCGCCGGCAGGCGGATCGGCGGGTGCCGGGTTTCCTGCGCCCGTGCCGCCCGAGCCGCCACCGGTTCCGCCGCCGCGGGGCGCGGACGGCGTCGTCGACGCGGCCTTCTTCGATTTGGCGGCTTCGGCAGCGGCAGCAGCATCGGCTGCGGCCTTCTGCTTGGCGATCTCGACGGCCGCTGCGGCTTCGGTGCGGCGCTGGCGTTCCTGCTCGATGGCGACACCGAGGTCGGCCTGAGCGGACGAGAGCTTCTGCTGGTACTCGGTCTGCAACTGGTTCGCTTCGGCGAGCTTGGAGTCGAGCGTTGCGACCAGATCCGCCACCTGCTGCTGCTTGCGTGCCAGCGAGGCCTGTTCCTTGGCGAGATCCTCGGAGAGCGCCAGCATCTCGTCGGTGCTTCCGGCGCCGTTGTCGAGCGCCAACCGGCTGAGCGAATCCTTCTGCTCGGCCTCGGAATACGCAGCTGCGTTCGAGAAGAGCGGGCTCAGTTCGAGTGCGCTCCCGGTGACGTACTTGTCGACGGCGATGTCGCCGAGCACACCGGCCAACTGGCCGAGTCGGGCCTCCTGCTGGGCGATGCGGGCCTGCGAGTCGGCGATCTCCTGGTCGAGTTGCGCCTTCTTGTCCTGCGCTGCGCCGTAGTCCTCGTCGAGTTGACCGAGGCGGTTGTCGAGGTTGTCGAGCTGGTCGGCCAACTGGGCGACCTTCTGCTTCTCGCTCCCAACGCTGTCGGCGCTGGCAACGGTGACCGTCGACAGCACACTGCAGACCGCAAGAGCGGCCGCGAGAGATCGAAGATGGATGCCCCTGAACCGCATGCGGGAGCAAGCCTACCAATTATTACGAACCTATGTCGAAACGCGGTCGACGTCACACCGATGAACGATGTGCGCTCGCTACTCCCACTCGATGGTTCCCGGTGGCTTCGACGTGATGTCGTAGGCGACCCGATTGATCCCCTTGACCTCGTTGATGATTCGGCTCGACATCGTCTCCAGCAGGTCGTACGGCAACCTCGCCCAATCCGCCGTCATCGCATCGTCGCTGGTCACGGCCCTGATGATGATCGGGTGGCCGTACGTGCGCTCGTCACCCATCACACCGACCGAGCGGATGTCGGCCAGCACAGCGAACGCCTGCCACAGCTCCCGGTCCAGCCCGGCGTTGTGGATCTCTTCGCGGACGATGGCATCGGCGAGTTGCAAGATCGCGACGCGTTCCGGCGTGACCTCGCCGATGATCCGCACGCCGAGTCCCGGGCCTGGGAAGGGCTGACGCCACACGATCTCGTCGGGCAGGCCGAGCTCGTGGCCGAGGCGGCGAACCTCGTCCTTGAACAGCGTGCGCAACGGCTCGACGAGCTGCAACGTCATGTCGTCGGGCAGGCCTCCGACGTTGTGGTGGCTCTTGATCACCGCTGCGGTGCCGTCGCTGCCGCCGCTCTCGACGACATCGGGATACAGCGTGCCCTGCACGAGGTACTCCGCATCGGTCAGCCCGCCGGTGTTCTCCTCGAAGACCCGCACGAACAACTCGCCGATCGTCTTGCGCTTCGCCTCGGGTTCGGTGACCCCGGCGAGGCCGTCGAAGAAGCGGTCGCCGGCGTTGATGTGGATCAGTTCGATGCCCTGGTTGCGTCGGAAGGTCTCGACGATCTGATCGCTCTCACCGAGGCGCATCAGCCCCGTGTCGACGTAGATGCACGTCAGCTGGTGGCCGATCGCCTTGTGGACCAGCGCGGCGGCAACCGCCGAGTCGACCCCACCACTCAAGCCGCAGATGGCTCGGGCATGGCCGACCTGGGCGCGCACCGCAGCAACCTGCTCGTCGATGATCGAACCCATGGTCCACGTTGGCGGGCACCCGGCGAGATCGTGGAGGAAGCGCTGCAACACGACCATGCCATGCGGCGAGTGCACGACCTCGGGATGGAACTGCACGCCCCAGATCTTGCGTGCATCACTTTCCAACGCAGCAACGGGCGCATCGGCCGTCGAGGCAGTGGCGATGAACCCGTCCGGCACCCTGGTGACGGCATCGAAGTGGCTCATCCACACGTCGTGCGTCGACGGGAGATCGTGCAGCAACGCAGTGGGACCGTCAGCCACCTCCAACTTGGCTCGACCGTATTCGCCGCGCATCCCTCGCCCGACCTCGCCACCGAGTTGTTGAGCGATCAGTTGGGTGCCGTAGCAGATGCCGAGGATGGGGATGCCGAGCTCGTAGATCTCCGGGTCGAGTGAGGGCGCACCTTCGACGTGCACGCTCTTCGGACCCCCGGACAGGATCAACGCAGCCGGTGGATCGTTCTTGATCTCGGCTGCGGTGATGCGATGCGGCACGATCTCGCTGTATACGTTCAGCTCGCGGACACGTCGGGCGATCAGCTGCGCATACTGCGCTCCGAAGTCGACCACCAGCACCGTTTCGTTGCGCTTCACCATTCCCTTCGATGGTAGGCGCTGGCGACGTTTGCCCGGCAGTTTCTCCGATGGTGATGTGTGAAGAAGTGGCGCGAGATGCGACGATGGCCCGGTGACAAAGCTGTGGCGGATCTGTGCGGTCGGACTTCTGCTGACGGCGATGGCACCCTCGATGCACGCCGTCGCCACCGCGCCTGCAACCGCGCCACCCAGTGCCCCGCCGGTCACCAACGATCTGCTGCCCGAGAACAACGACGTGACCAATTGCGTCGGCACGGTCGAGCAGGCCAACTGCGGCAGCAAGGCTCGCGCCGACGGCCACACCTACCTGGTCTTCCTCGCCCTGGCTGCCGGGCTGACCTTCATCGGCTGGCGGATCGCCCGAGGTGTGAAGGCCCGCGATTCCCTGACCAGCGGCGGCCCCGCACAGCGAGACGGCTGAAGCTCCTACCTGCG
>JANPOJ010000058.1:0-11921 GCA_031427935.1 Ilumatobacteraceae bacterium
CCCGGTTCCCCGGGCAGAACGTGCACGCCGGCGCCCGGAACGGATCGACGACCGGCGAGGTGACCGGCGTGTGATAGCAGGTGGGCGCCAACAGAGTGAGTGCGAGGGCCAGGCCGATCATGGCCTGGCCCCGACGGTTACGTGACCCCTGAGGCCGACAACCTGGCGCGCAGGTGCAGCACCGCTTTGGTGTGGATCTGCGACACACGACTTTCGGTCACACCCAGCACGCCGCCGATCTCGGCGAGCGTCAGTCCTTCGTCGTAGTACAGCGACAGGACCAGCTTCTCGCGATCCGGTAGTCGCTTCACCTCGCCACGTACCAGGCGGCGCACCTCGCCGTCCTCGACGATCGACGCCGGGGTGTCGGGCACGTCGCCACTGAGTGTGCGCGGCTCCGATCCGGCAACCAACGCTCGGTCGAGCGGGCCGACGGTCGTGGAGGCAATGGAGTTCAGCCACTTCTGGAACTCGGGGGCCGTGATCTTGAGGTGCGTCGACAGTTCGGTGTCGGTCGGCGCCCGACCATGTCGACTCTCGAGCTCGGTGAACGCGGTCTCCACCTCGCGGGCGCGGCTGCGCACCGACCGGGGAACCCAGTCGAGCGAGCGCAGACCGTCGAACACCGCGCCGCGGATGCGCGGCACGGCGAACGTCTCGAATTTCACACCCCGAGACGAGTCGAAACGCTCGACCGCGTCGATCAGGCCGAACACACCGGCACTGACCAGATCGCCGGGGTCGACGCTGTTGGGAAGGCCCGCGCCGACACGGCCGGCAACGAACTTGACCAGCGGTGAGTAGTGGACGATCAGCCTGTCGCGGGCCACGGGGTCGCGGGCTTCCAGCCAGCGCTGCCACCAATGCTCGATGTCGTTTTCGCGTTTCATGCTCGGGGGTGGGCTTCCGTGTAGACGGCTCGGAGACGTTGTTTGCTGACGTGTGTGTAGCGCTGCGTCGTGGCCACATCGGAATGGCCAAGCAGATCTTGTACCACACGAAGGTCTGCTCCACCATCGAGCAGATGCGTGGCAAAGCTGTGACGGAGGGCGTGTGGGTGAGTTGGGCGTTGGCTCCGGCGGTCGATGATGCGGCGCACGTCTCGGGGCGACAAGCGCACACCGCGCTCGTTGCCGAACAACGCGGCGCCGGTCTTGACGTCGAGCACGTCGCCGCGAACCAGCACCCAGGCACGCAACGCTTCGATGGCCGGAACGCTGAGCGGAACCCGGCGTTCCTTGCCGCCCTTGCCCCATACGGTGATCGCCGCATTCGCCAGATCGAGCGCATCGACATCCAGCCCGCAGAGCTCGCCCACGCGAACACCGCTGCCATACAACACTTCCAGCACAGCGTCGTCACGACATCGGCGCCACTGCGGCTCACCCTGTGACTTGGCGTCGTCGGGCGGATCGAGCAATGCAGCAACCTCGCCGTGCTCGAGCACCCGAGGCAGCCGTGCGGCACCGGCCGGGGCTCGCAGCGACACGGTCGGATCGATCTCCACATAGCCGCGGTGTCGAAGGAATGCGTAGTAGCGCCGGATCGCCGCCACCTTGCGGGCGATGCTGCGCTTGGCGAACTGCCGCGTCGTGAGCGACGCAACATATCGACGAAGCAGAAGGCGATCGACCTCGACTGGGGTGGTGATGCCGGATCGCTCGACCCATTCGGCAAACAGTGAGAGATCGCTGCGATACGCCCCCACGGTGTTGGCCGCCGACCCGGTGAGAGAGTCGGCGAACTCATCGAGTCGCCAGTCGCCGACGAGGTCGGGACGCCGAGTCCCCGCAAGCGAAGCAGCCATCGGCGCACAGGGTATTCGGTCGGTGTCATCGCAGCGGTGACCCCACCGCTTCGAACCAGCCGTCCGACTGCTGGATCCACCCTGAATGCTCCAGTCGGGCCACCGACATCGCCGTGTCGACCAGGCTCAACGAGCACGCCAACGCCAACCCATCGATGGTGCGCGGCTCGCCGGCGCATGACTCGTACACGTCGAGATCTGCGCCGTGGGGGCGGGGCCTCGGGTCGGTGGGCGCGGCCGAGCTGCGGCGATGATCCATCGCCAAGGCCACGAGCACATCGGTGACATCGACCACCACGCCGGCGCCGTCGCGAATCAACTGATTGGTGCCCGTCGCAGCGCGGTTGTGCACACCGCCGGGTACCGCCATCAGCGGCACGTTGCGCTCGATCGCTTCGTTGACCGTGATCAGCGACCCGCCCTGCTCGCGCGATTCGACGACGACGACCACTTCGGAGAGCGCTGCGATGACCCGATTGCGCAACGGAAACCGATACGCCTCCGGCTGCGTGCCAGGCGATGCCTCAGACAACAACAGGCCCTGCTCGGCGACCGACGCCCAGAGCGCACGGTGCTCGCGCGGGTACACGACATCGTGACCCGATGCGACCACGGCGATCGGGCGGCCCTCCCCCGTAGTGCGCAACGCGCCGACATGTGCACTGCCGTCGATCCCGCGTGCAAGGCCGGAGACCACATGCACACCGGCATCAGCCAGCTGCCGGCCCAGGGTGGACGCGGTATCGCGGCCGGCCGCAGTGGCATTGCGGGTGCCGACGATCGCGGCCCGGCGGCCGTCGAGCAGGCCGAGATCACCCTGGGCAAACACCACCGGCGGCGGCAACAGGTCGTCGAGCAACAGTGCCGGATAGTCGGGAGCACCGTGCAGAAGCACCTGCACGCCCAGCCGCGAACATCGCTCCCACATCTCGTCGAGCAACGCCGAGCGCCCGGCTCGCTGCCATGCCGCGCGGACATCGCAATCTGCGAGGACCCGCTCGATCAGCCCCGCGGATCGCTGCTCGCCGGTCGCGACCGAATACGCCTCGCGTGGCGGATGGTGACGCAACAGTGCGCCAAGGCGATGAATCGACATGTGCGGGAACGACGCCAACGCTGCCGCATAGGCCTCGGGTGGTAGTTCGGAAGTCATGCGACCTGCTCGCGCATCGAGACCCGCAGCCGAACTCGCAGCTGCAAGGCCAGCGCCACATGTTGCACACCCACCGGTGCCGACAACTCGCCATCGAGATCGGCCAGAGTTCTGGCGACGCGCCGAATGCGGTGATAGCCGCGACCGGTGAGGCGTTCGCGCTCCAGCTCGGTGCGCAACATCAGCCGAGCATCCGCGGCGAGCGGCGCGAGCAGATCGAGATGCGATGCCGGGATCTCGCTGTTCAGCATCCCACGGCGGTCGATGGCGGCGTTGCGTGCCGTCGCAACTCGCTCGGCCGCAACGGCGGTGGATTCGCCGCCACCACTGTGCAGCAGATCGTCGACACCCGGCCGAGCGACCCCGACCCGCAGATCGAACCGATCGAGCAACGGACCACTGAGGCGACGCAGGTAGCGAAGGCGGGCTCCGTCGTCGCAATCGCAGGCGCCCGGTGGGCCGCCACCACACGGGCACGGGTTGGTCGCCGCAACCAGCAGGAACCTGGCGGGCAAGGTGGCGCTGGCGCGAGCCCGAGCCACGCGAATGACGCCTTCCTCCAGCGGCTGGCGCAATCCGTCGAGCACCGACGGTGAGAACTCCCCCAACTCGTCCAGGAACAGGACGCCCGCATGCGCCAGGCTGATCTCGCCGGGGCGCAGGTTCGAGGTGCCGCCACCGACCAGCGACACCATCGAGCTGCTGTGATGCGGGGCGCGGAACGGCGGCCGACGGATCATGCCGGCCGATGGCAGGCGCACCCCGGCCGCGGAATGCACCATCGTGGCCTCGAGCGACAGCGCTGGGGTCAGCGGCGGCAGCAGACCGGTGAGGCGCTGCGCCAACATCGTCTTTCCCGCACCGGGCGGGCCGACCAACAGCAGGTGGTGCCCACCTGCAGCCGCGACTTCGAGGGCCTGGCGGGCCAGCGGCTGGCCGCGCACGTCGGCGAGGTCGGGCGATTGCGGCTCGTCGTCGACATAGTCGTCGTCGGGCTCGTCGGGCCAAGGCGCCTCGCCGTTGAGCGCATCGACGATCTCGCGCAGATGCGCCGCCACGCGCACGCAAGCCGGCGAGATCGCCTTCGCCTCGCGGAACGATGCGCGTGGCACGACCGGGATGAGGTCGGCGAGCGCCCCGACCATGGGCGCCACACCGGCAACCGCGCGCAGCGAGCCGTCGAGCCCGAGCTCGCCGAGGAACCCCATCCCGGCGAACGACTCGGATGGGATCTCGCCGTGGGCGGCCAAGAGCCCGATGGCGATCGCCAGGTCGAGCCCCGAGCCACCCTTGCGCTGGTTCGACGGCGCCAGGTTGACCGTCATGCGGCACGACGGCCACGGCAGGCCACTCGACATCACCGCGGCGCGGACGCGATCACGCGACTCCCGGCAGGCCTCGTCGGGCAGGCCGACGATCTGAAAGCCGGGCAACCCGGTCGACACGTGCACCTCGACCGTGACAGGGCGACCTTCGACACCGAGCAGGGTTGCAGAACGGACGGCGGCGAGCATGCGCGGACCTCCAGCTTCGGCGTCGTGTGATCGACGCGTGAACATGGCTGGAAGGGCACGGGACCGGGACCCTCGACGGTGAGCGCACTGTATCCGTCAGCCCTTCAGCCACAACCCGATGACACTCATTTCTCGCATCGGCCTGGGAGACTGGCCGGGTGCGGAACGTCGTGATGCTTGCTGCTGCTGTGACCTGCTGTGCCGTCACGGCATGCGCCAGCGACGCTCCGCCGGCGACCGATGGCCAGTACTGCGCGACGGTCAGCGCCAGCCTCGAGCAACTGACTTCCCCGGCAATCGCCGACACCGCCGGGGTGGAAGCAACCTCCAAGCTCTACCGATCGATCACGTCGATCGCGCCGCTCGCCGTGCAGAAGGAATGGGAGACCATGACCTCGAACGTCGAGGCCGCGGCCGCCGTGGACCCCAACGACCCAACGTCGGCGCAGAAGGTGGCCGACATGGCGCGATCATCGCAGCGCGCAGCTTCGGCGATCATCGACTACACCTCGAAGTTGTGCGGCGTGACGCTGGGCGTGACGACCACCACCGTGCCGCCAGTCGTCGAGACCGGCGGAGGAACGCCCTAGCTCGACAAGCCTAGTTGGCCAGATCTAGTTCGGTAGTTCGCCGCGCTTGGTCTTGACCGAGTCGACGAGACCGTAGGCCTTGGCCTGATCGGCGGTGAACCAGCGGTCGCGCTCGCTGTCCTTCTGGATCTGCTCGAGTGTCTGACCCGAGTGATGGGCCGTCAGTTCGGCCATGCGCTGCTTGGTGTAGTGCAGCTGCTCGGCCTGGATGGCGATGTCGGTGGCCTGGCCACGGAGACCAGCCAACGGCTGGTGCATCATGATGCGCGCGTTCGGAAGCGTGTAGCGCTTGCCGGCCGCCCCAGCGGTGAGCAGGAACTGGCCCATCGATGCGGCCATCCCCATGCACACCGTCGCCACGTCGCAGGAGATGAACTGCATCGTGTCGTAGATCGCCATGCCAGCGGTGACGGACCCACCGGGGCTGTTGATGTACAGCCAGATGTCGGACGCCCCATCCTCGCCCTCGAGGTACAACAACTGGGCGCAGATCTGGTTGGCCATGTCGTCGTTGACATCGGTGCCGAGCATGATCACCCGGTTCTTCAGCAGCCTGTTGAACACATCGCTGCGGGGGTCGAAACCGGCGTCGAGCGCCATGGGACGAGTGTGGTCGGACATGGCGCCAACGCTACCGTCCAGTCCCCGCGACTCGGTGAGCCCACGCTGATGCGCTATGCCGTCGACCTGTTGACGCCGCTGAAGATCACGGCCACGCGTTCGTCGGGCGCGACATCACCGCGCTTGGCGATGAGACCGGCCAGGCCGGCGGTGCCCGTGTGCGACACGTTGATGCCCGTCGTACGCCTGGCGAGGTCGTTGGCCCGCAACACGAAGTCCTCGCTGACGACGATCGGGGAACCGTTGCCTTCGCTCATGGCGCGGATCACGGGGATCCAGTCATAGGTCTCGTCGTCGAGGATGCCGTCGGCGGCCGATCGTCCCACGTGCTCCCATGGCCACATGCACTCGTCCCAATGCGCAGCGGCCACAGACGGGCCGCCGATGGAGCGTGACGTGACCCACGCCCGCTCGAGCGGTGCGCAACTGTCGGTCTGGACGGCATGCAGCCGCGGCATCACACCGCTCATCTTGAACCCGGCGATCGTCGACGCGGCGAACGTACCGGCGCCGATCTGCACGTACAGTCGATCGAGCGGTGGACCGACCGCGTGCTCTTCGAACTGCCGGGCCATCTCCCACCCGATCGTGCGCCCGCCATCGAGGCACCAAGCGTTCTCCGGCCCCTGCACCGTGAACGGCACTGCGCCCGCGGCTACCGCCTCGCGGAACCGATGGATGCACGGATCACCAGCGGGGTCGCCCGGTCGTCGTGCGCATTCGACGATGTCGGCGCGCATTTCGGCCAGACCGGCGAGCACGACCGGGTCGCCGTCGACCGGTACGAAGACACGAATCGGCCACGCGACTGCTGCCGCCAGCGTGGC
Source organism: Ilumatobacteraceae bacterium (assembly GCA_031427935.1). Taxonomy (GTDB): domain Bacteria; phylum Actinomycetota; class Acidimicrobiia; order Acidimicrobiales; family Ilumatobacteraceae; genus JAENVT01. The sequence goes on from JANPOJ010000058.1 coordinate 6,513, forward strand.
CGCGGCATACGCCGCGTTGCCGCACGAGGCGATCGCCAGTCGCGGGCGATCGGATCGATCCCGCCACGACGCGAGGCCGATCGCCTCGGCCGTCAAGAGGTGGAGCAGGATCGTCAGCAGGTGTCGTGCCTTGTGGCTGCCCGCAACCTGGCCGGTCTCGTCCTTGACCCACACGCCACCATCGACGCCGAATCCCAACTCTGCGCTCAACGCGTCGGCACGCTCGAACGGCGTGACGTGAAACCCGACGCCGGCAACCACGGCGATGTCGGCGTCGACCTGGCGAACCATCGCGGTACGAGCCGCGTCGGTCATCCCGTGTGCCGCAGCAAAGCTGTCCCACGCGAGGTACGGGCGGAACGCAACGAAGGGGTTGGGATCGTCGCTGCCCCGCAGCGGTGCGATCCCTTGCGCGAGTTGCAGCGTGTGGTGACGGTCGAGCGCAGTGGCGTTGGGGCACACCCAGCTCATCGGCGCGGCGATGTCGACGTGCGCACCGCACACCGCACACGACCAACCTGCCGCGAGCGGCGACTGCATCGCGTTCAGCCTGCCGAGACGGCGGCGTTGAACTCGTCGATCATGTCGTCCCACACCGGCAAGAAACGACGAAGGCCGCGCCAGAAGTCTTGGGATCGGCGCGCCTCGAACAACTCGAACGGTGTGCCCTGTTGCTCCACCCACGTGTAGTAGCCGAGGTTGAAGATTCGATTGCGGTCACGCTCGGTGCACTCGATCGCGTGGGCGGTCGGCACGTTGGCGAGGTGCTCTCCCCACACGGCCGCAGCGTCGAGGTTGGTGAAGCCGCCACCGAAGTCACGGGCAGAGATCTTGGCGCGCTCGCTGGGATACAGCGCCGCGCCGTCGGTGGCGACGGTGATCACGGCCTCGTCGGGCCCGAGGTTCAGCAACTTGGCGGTGGTGATCGCCGCCAGCACGTTGCAGATGCTGCTGAGCCCGAAGTGCTGCAAGGTGTTGAGCACGGACTGCGGTACCAGCCGACGGTCGGCGAGGTACCCGAGACCGTCCTCGGTGTTGAACATCACCTGCAACTGGTCGGTCGCCCGATCGCTGACTGCTACGACCACGTCGGTGTTCATCACGTTGTGGATCAACGGCACGTGCTTGTCGCCGATCCCTTGGATGTTGTGCTCACCGAAACCGTTCTCGAGCAGGGTCGGGCATTCCAAGGCCTCGACGGCGACGATGCGCGTGCCGTAGGCCTCCTTCAGCCGGTCTCCCGCGGCGATCGTGCCGGCAGAACCAGTGGCGCTGGTGAAGGCGGCCAATCGCATCTCGCGACCGCTGTGTGCCTGCACGTGTTCGAAGACATGGCCGAGCGCGCGACCCGTGACCTCGTAGTGGGCCAGGTGGTTGCCGAACTCGCAGAACTGGTTGAGCACGAAGTTGGTCGGATCCTTGGCCAACTCGTTGCACGCATCGTAGATCTCCTTGACGTTGCTCTCGGTGCCGACCGTCTTGATCACGTCGTCGGCGGGATTGGCACACCATTGATCGAGCCAGTCGAACCGTTCCTGGCTCATCCCCGCCGGCAAGATGGCCACCCCGCGACTGGCCATGATCCGACTGATCGCGATGCCTCCGCGCGCGTAGTTGCCGGTCGACGGCCAGATCGCGCGATGCCGGGTCGGGTCGAACTGGCCGGTCACGATCCTCGGCGCCAGGCACGCGTACGCAGCGAGCACCTTGTGCGCCGTGATCATCGGGAAGCGGTCGCCGAACACGACGATGATCGGGCTGTCGACACCCGTCAGGCTCTTCGGTAGCACCACGTGATCCGGCACGTCGACGCGCTGACCCGCCAGATCGTTGTACCAGTGCACGCGCCAGAGGTTCCGCGGATCGGGACCGTTCTTGTCGGCATCGCCGACACGACTCGGATCGATCGCCGACGGATCGGCCAACTGGGCGAACGTCGGCAACGAGATGCCCTGTTCGCGAAATCGCTGCACGCTGTTGGCCAGCGCCGCGTCGTCGACGATGCGATCGGCCAATCCGAATTGGTTCTCCAGGGCGAATGGGGTCTGTCCGGCGCCGGTCATGATCTGTACATTTTGTCAAAGCCGACCGCCATCCCGCGCATTTCCTCCGCCGTGATTATGCAAGGCCTTGCTTCCGAAATAGGGGTGGTCCGGATAGCATGCGTCAGGTGGCAGAGCACCCCGACACCAAGCGCAGGATCGTCGAGCGCCTGAAACGTGTCGAGTCGGCAACGGCCACTGATCTGGCCGCCGAGTTCGGGCTCACCGATACCGCATTGCGCCAACACCTCGATGCCCTCGAGGAGGCCGGGATGGTCACCCGATCGATCGCTGAGCCGACAGGACGCGGTCGACCGCCCTTGCACTGGCAGTTGGCCCCTGCCGCGACCGAGTCGTTCCCCGATCGTCATGCCGACCTGACGGTCGAGCTGATCAGCTCGATGCGTTCGACGCTGGGCGAGGCCGCGCTCGAGCGCGTGATCGGGGCCAGATCGGATCGACAGGCAGCCGCGTACTCGGCCGCGCTCAGCGACGCGAACGAACTTCCCGACCGTCTGCAACGACTGGCAGATCTGCGAACAGACGAGGGGTACCTGGCCGAGTTGCAACGTGACGAGGACGACTTCATCCTGATCGAGCACCACTGCCCGATCGGCGAGGCCGCTGCGGCGTGCGGCTCGCTGTGCAGCGCGGAGCTCGACGTCTTCCAACGAGTCCTGGGCGACGGCGTGACCGTGACGCGCACCCAACACCTGCTGGCCGGCGATCGCCGTTGCACCTACCGGATCGAAGCAGCCGCTTCGTAACGCGGGTGTCGCGGTAACGTGCCCGCCATGGCTGATTTCCTCCTCGGCGGGCCGATCGATCCTGCGAAACACCAGCGCACCGACTCGTTGACGACCGTTGCGTCGGGTGATTTCACCACGCACGGCGTCATCGTCGGGATGACCGGTTCGGGCAAGACCGGGCTCGGGATCGTGTTGGTGGAAGAGGCGCTGTCCGCAGGCGTGCCGGCGTTGCTGATCGACCCGAAGGGCGACCTGACCAACCTGTGCCTCACATTCCCCCAGCTCGCCGCGACCGACTTCCAGCCATGGGTCAACGAAGGCGATGCATCCAAGGCGGGGCAGTCGGTGCCCGACTTCGCCGCGGCGCAGGCCAAGGCATGGACCGACGGCCTCGGCGCGTGGGGCATCGCGTCGGATCGCATTGCTGCGCTCCGCAACAACGTCACCTTCACCATCTACACCCCAGGCTCGAGCGCGGGCATCGCGCTCAACATCGTCGGCTCGCTACAAGCGCCGTCCGACGTCAGCGACGCCGAGGTCGTCGGCGACGAGATCGAAGGCTTCGTCAGCGGTCTGCTGAGCCTGGTCGACATCGATGCCGACCCGCTCTCCAGCCGCGAGCACATCCTGTTGTCGAACCTCATCCTCAACGAGTGGACCGCCGGGCGCAGCCTCGACCTGCCGACGCTCGTCGGCATGATCCAGCAGCCGCCCATTCGCAAGCTCGGCGTGTTCGAGCTCGACCAGTTCTTCCCACCGAAGGATCGCATGGCGTTGGCGATCCGGCTCAACGGTTTGCTCGCTTCGCCCTCGTTCGGTGCGTGGATCACCGGCCCACCCCTCGACATCGGCACGATGTTGAAGACGCCGGACGGCAAGCCACGCTGCGCGATCGTGACAACCGCCCACCTCACCGATCAGGAGCGCCAGTTCGTCACCACGCTGATCCTGTCGAAGTTGGTCACGTGGATGCGCAAGCAGAGCGGCACCACCGATCTCCGCGCCCTGCTGTACATGGACGAGGTCGCCGGCTACCTCCCGCCGACGGCGATGCCACCGACGAAGAAGCCGATCATGACGCTGATGAAGCAGGCGAGGGCCTTCGGGGTCGGAGTGGTGCTGAGCACCCAGAACCCGGTCGACGTCGACTACAAGGCACTGTCGAACGCGGGCACATGGATGATCGGCCGGCTGCAGACGGATCAGGACAAGCAGCGACTGCTCGACGGGATGAGCGCCGCCAGCGGAGCGGTCGACGTGAACGAGATCGGCAGCACCATCGCCGGCCTCGCCAAGCGCGAGTTCGTGTTGCGCCGCGCCGGCAAGGATCACCCGGAGGTGTTCACCACCCGGTGGGCGATGAGCTACCTGCGAGGCCCGCTGACCCGCGACCAGATCGCCCTGCTGATGGCCGACCAGAAGAGTCAGATCGCACCAGCCGAACCCAAGACCGAGGACCAGTCGCCAGCGACCAGCGAAGCGAGTCCCGGAGAAAGCAGTCGCAGCGCGGTGCCGGCCACTCCCACCACCATCAGCGGCCCACAACTCGCCCACGACGAGATCACGTTGTTACCCGAGGTTGCCTCCGGCGTCGCCGTGCGATGGGCCGACGTCGCCTCGCCATGGCTTGCCACGGTTGGGGGCGACCCTCGCGGCACCCGCTACGAGGCCTCGGTCGTTGCCCGGGTCGCGCTGCGCTACGACGACGACAAGGCCGAACTCGTCCACGACGAGGAGTACGAAGCCGTGCTGTTCCCTCTCGCTGATCCGGTCGACGCGACGCGGTCGATCGCGGTCGACTACGACGATCGCGACCTGCGGCTGGATGCACCCAACCCGTGCGTGTACCGACTGCCGAACGCCCCGGTCAAGGACAAGACCTTCTGGACGCGCGTCGAGCGCGATCTGATCGATGCGCTGGTCAGATCGCGCACCGTCGACCTGCAAGCCAACCGTGATCTCAAGATGTTCGCCAGACCGGGCGAGGGTGCCGATGATTTCACCACCCGCTGTCTCGGCGCTGCCAACGATCTGGCCGACAAGGAGACTGCCGCGCTGCGGAGCAAGTACGCCGACAAGGTCACCCGCCTGCAAACCCAGATCCAAGCGTCGGAAGATCGCGCCGAGGTGCTCGACACCGAACGCAAGGGTCGCCGAAGCGAGGAGATGCTCTCGACCGCCGGCTCGATCCTCGGTGGGCTGCTCGGTGGACGCCGCAGCCGCGGCGGGCTGCTGGGGTCGATCCTCGGCAAGGCCGGGGGCGCTGCCGGTCGACGCACTCGCACCGCCGCTGCAGGTGATCGCCTCGACGCCGCCGAGAACAAGCTCGAAGGCCTCCATCGTCAACTGGAGGATCTCGAGACCGAGTTGACCCAGGAGGTCACCGACATCGACGCCAAGTGGATGGCGACGGCGAAGAACATCAACACGCTGCAGGTCGGCCTGGAGCGCACCGACGTCAAAGTCACCCAACTGGCCCTCGTCTGGATCCCCGTGCCGTAAACCAAACGACCGTCTCGGGCGTAAACATCACAATGCAACGCCCACCCTTCGACGACGAGTTCAGCGATCTCGCCGGCCTCGCCTACCGAGTCGCCTATCGGATAGTGGGCGACCGC
>JANPOJ010000059.1:0-1725 GCA_031427935.1 Ilumatobacteraceae bacterium
CGCCACATGACCATGACGGAGAAGGCGACGACGATTGCCCCCGTGGTGCATGCACCCCGCGACCTCGACGCCGAGCAGCAGCGCGACATCGAGCGCTTCGAGTGGGCCGTGGCGCAGTACCTCTCGGGCGAGCTCAGCGAAGACGTGTTCCGGGTGATGCGCCTCAACAACGGCGTCTACGGCCAGCGCCAGGGCGGCACCAACCAGATGGTGCGCATCAAGCTGCCCGCCGGCACGATCACGCCCGAGCAGATGGACCTCATGGGCCACCTCGCCGAGACGTACTCGCGCGGCTGGGGGCACATCACCACGCGACAGAACGTGCAGATCCACTACGTCGAGCTGACCAAGGTGACCGACGTGATGCGCGCCCTCGGCGCGGTCGGCCTGACCACTCGTGAGGCGTGCGGCGACACGGTGCGCAACGTGATGGCGTGTCACCTGGCCGGTGCGTGCCCGCACGAGTTCCTTGACGTGACCCCGTGGGCCGAGGCGGCGTTCCAACACTTCGTGCGCAACCCGCTGGGCCAGCGGCTGCCGCGCAAGTTCAAGATCAACTTCTCCGGCTGCTCGACCGACTGCGGCCAAGCGATGTTCAACGACGTCGGTGTGATCGCCGCGACGCGGACCCTCGACGACGGCTCGACCGAGGCCGGCTTCCGGGTCTACATCGCCGGCGGTCTCGGCGCCAACCCGCACCCGGCGCTGGCGGTTGAGGAGTTCACATCGCGTGAAGACCTGCTGCCCACGATCGAGTCCGTGCTGCGGGTGTTCGACCAGACGGGCAATCGCGACAACAAGCTGCGCGCCCGCCTGAAGTGGGTCGTCGACCAGCTGGGCATCGACGAGCTGCGCCGTCGCGTGTTGAAGATGCGTCACACGCTGCCGGCCTCGTCGTCGTGGCCCGGCGGCATCCCCGAGATCGTCCAGAAGGCCGGCGACGCGCCGGCCGGGCGTTCCAGCACGATCGAGGCAACAGCGGTCGGCCAGGGCGTGGTCGTGGGCTTGACGCCGCGCGATCCGTATCAGCGGTGGGTGGCGACCAGCGTGATCCGTGGCAGCGCCAACGGCGCGGTGTCCGCGGTTGCCTACGCAGCCCTCGGTGATGTGACGGCATCGCAGTTCCGTGCGCTGGCCTCGATCCAGCGCGAGCTGGGCGCCGATGTGCGACTCAGCAACCGCCAGAACGTCGTGTTCCGTGGCCTCACCGAGGCGCAGTTGCCCGTGCTGTATGCCCGGCTCGAGGCGATCCAGATGGCCCGCCCCGGCGCCGAACTGTCCCGCGACGTCGTCGCCTGCCCGGGTGCCGATACGTGCAACATCGCCGTCACCCAATCGCGTGGCCTGGCCAAGGCCATCGGCGAGCAGCTCGAGGCAGAGGGGCTGGCCGAGATCGGTGGCGTGCGCATCAACATCTCCGGCTGCACCAACAGCTGTGGCCAGCACCACACCAGCGATATCGGCTTCTTCGGGGCCGAGCGTCGCGCCCACGGTCGCTCCGCACCGGGCTACCAGATGTTGCTCGGTGGCTACGTCGGCCAAGAGCAGGTGCACTTCGGCGACAAGGCGTTGCGCCTCCCCGCCAAGGCCGCGCCCGAGGCTGCCGTGCGGGTCATCCGCCGCTTCGCCGACGAGCGCAGCGCCGGCGAGTCGTTCCGCGGGTGGATGGATCGATCGGGCGGCGCCACAGCGATCGCCGAGACCTTGAAGGATCTCGACTTCTTC
>JANPOJ010000060.1:0-5245 GCA_031427935.1 Ilumatobacteraceae bacterium
CTCGCATCGCCGCTTAAGCCACTTGTCTTGACCAATTGCAATCGGCGGCATCCGACGTGCGGACGAACGATTGTCAGGTGCCCCGTGACAATGCCGAGGCGCGCACCGTCACCCGGGGAGGAGGATTGCAGGACTCGGGTGAGACCACGTGCTGCGGTTTGGACCGTGTGGGTCACATGGTCCTGAGCCCACGGCTCGGGATGCCGCGACGATCGTCCGCCACCACCAGCGACGTCGATCGTCAGGACGGGGCCGCACCTGACGGCGCTGGCACCGGTCCGCTCGGTTCACCTCCTCCCTGACATTGCACGGAATTGACGCGAGCCGGTCGCTGCTCGGCACCTGGACTGACGACGATGTCCGGACATCCAAGGATCAATCGGTCGCCACTCACAGCGACCGCCGGCGCTCGATTCAGACACCACAGATCGAGCGCCGACCGTTGCTCCCCGGCGGCGGAGGTGGGAACGCTGTACGGAACTGCCGACCGAGCGTACTTCTTGTTCGAGCGCCACCGCGAGTGCCGGGAGAGTGCTTGGCAGACGTCGACTGCCTGCGGTAGGTCCATCGATCCATTTGCAAGTTTCCTCAAGGTAGTCACTGTGCGGGGCGATGACCCTCTCTCGATGTCCGCCCCTTGCCCGGCGGGATAGCCGAAAGGCGGGAAGGAAAGTAACGAGTCGCAAACGGAAGGTCGCGTCAGGCTGCAGCCGTGTAGCCCTCGGTCACTTCGGTCTTGTGTGCTGAGAACGCGGCAAGCACCTCATCCTTCTCGTGCGGGGGAACTTTGACGAAGTCGAGCGTGCGCCCGAGTTCAGCGGCGACCTCATCAAACTCGTCGGGGGAAATCTGCAGATCGCGATGAGCCTCTTCCAACCCAAGCGGAGCGCTCCCCGGCTTCGTCGCCGAGAACTCAAAGGGGCCGCCGGCGACGTTGCAGACCCACAGAGTCCGCATAAATTTGAGTCCCGGCAGTCTGCCGAGATTGTTCGTATGCCATTCCCGGAGCGCCGGATTGTTCGATTGTTGACCGACGATCGGGTTGTTGACGAGCGCATCACTGAAGTTGTCGATGACTGCGGCGATCGCAAACGCGCCGCCAAGCCGTTCGTACAGACTGGATTCAGGCATGATCTCGCCTCCTTATCTCGCGGTCCACTTCTCGGCGGGAACCGGCCGCCATGCACGAACTCGATTGATCCGCGCTGAACCGCTCAGCTCCTACCCAAACAACGCGCCGGCTAGACCCAACACTTCGTTTGCCGGTCCATGATGCCTTCGTTTCGGACGGCGAAGGGAGTGAGATTGCGGCACGTGTCTGCGGACCGCTACTCACGCGCGGGTGTGAGCGTCATTCTCGCAACGCCCAACTGACCGGTCAGCTCGCCCGCTCGCATCCGTAGGCGAGCTACGGCGTCGCGGGGAAGTCTGCGCTGTTGTCGCCGTCGGTCATGGTCTTGACGACGTGGAAGTTGGTGTCGAGCTGGACGTCGACTTGGGTGCCGTTCTCGAGCGTGACCTCGACCTCGTAGTAGCTGTCCTCATCACCGACCTCGGTGCCGGTCACGCGACCTTGACTGGTGGTGGCGAGCGCTGCGGAACTGGCCCGGGCGAGGTCGGTACCGGTGATCGGTGTGTCGCCGTCACCGCTCGTCGCGGCGCGGACCACCCCTGCTCCTCCGACGATGAGGCTGATGGCGCCAAGTGCGATGGTGATCCGTGTCGTTCGCCGCATGTGATCTCTCCTGGGTTTGTCGCGAATGTTCGATGACGATACGCAATGCCCCCTGACTCCAGCCTGAAGTCTCGGCATGATTTCTCAGGGTGCGCCCGGCAGGTCGACGACAAAGGTGGTGGGGATCCTGTCCTCGATGTTGATGATCCCGTCGTGGCGCTGGATGATGTCGCGCACGATCGCCAGACCGAGCCCGGTTCCACCGGCGTCGCGGGTTCGTGCGTCGTCGAGGCGGGTGAAGCGCTCGAAGATATGCCGCCGGTCATCGGTCGAGATGCCTGCGCCGTCGTCGCTGACGGTGAGCCGTACCCGACCGTCGATCTCGGCGAGGCAGATCGTGACCGTGGTAGCTGCGTGTCGTTCGGCGTTGTCGAGCAGGTTGCGTGTTGCCCTGGTGAGTTGGTGGATATCACCAGTCGTCTGTGCGGCCGACACGCGCCTCAGGTCGACGTTTACACGACCGCGTTCGCGAAGTCGGCGGGCCTCGCGTAGCACGATGTCGTCGAGATCGACGGGCTGCAGCGTCAATTCGGTGAACCCGTCGTCGCTGCGCGCCAGCTGGAGGAGGTCGTCGACGAGGTGCTGCAGGTCGATCGTCTCGTCGAGAACGCTGCGCTCGGTCGTGGTCGGATCGACGGGCACGCCGTGTGCGAGGTCGAGTTCGAGCTCCCCGCGGATCCTGGTGAGGGGGCTACGGAGCTCGTGCGAGGCGTCGGCAACAAAGCGTTGCTGGCGGCGGATGGCTTCTTCGAGGCGGTCGAGCGACTCGTTCATCGTGTGCGCGAGGCGGTCGATCTCGTCACCTGTTGCGGGTTCGGCTACACGACGACCGAGGTTGGTGCCGGTGATCTCGGCCATCTCGAGGCGCATCTTTTCGACTGGTCGCAGTGTTCGCCCGGTGAGCCACCAGGTGAGGATGCCGAGGATGATGACGACGGCGGGCACGGTGGCGGCGAGGAGGCGCGACAGGATCGAGATCGGATCGGTGACGTCGTCGTGGTTGATGCCGACGATCAGCAGCGCTGGTCGGCCATCGGCGCCGATCTGGCGAACCAGCACGCGGAACTCCTCGGGGCGTCCTGGAACTGTGTTGACGGTGCGGATGCCGGGTCGCAGCGAGGTCACTGGCGCGACACCTTCGAGGTTCATGGTGGAGGAAAGGACCGTGCCATCGGGTCTGACGACTTGGACGAGCAGATCCTCGTCAGTGGACAGTGCCGACGGCGGGGTGCGGGCGATGACGGCGGCGATGGTGTCGGCGCGTTGGTTCAGGCCTTCGTCGAGGTTGTCGGTGAGTTGGCGCCGTAGCACGGTGATCATCAGCATCGAGACGATGATGAGCAGGAGTCCCGACAACAGCACGGCAAGGGCAGTGATGCGAAAGCGAATGGTGCGCCACATCGGCTTCAGCCTCCGTCACTGTTGAGTCGATAGCCGGCGCCGCGGACGGTTTCGATGGATTTGCGTTCGAAGGGTTCGTCGATGGCGGCGCGCAGCCTGCGGATGTACACCTCGACGATGTTCAGGTCGCCGTCGAAGTCGTATTGCCAGACGCCGTCGAGGATCTCTTGCTTGGTCACGACTTGTCCCGCTCTGCGGATCAGGAATTCGAGCACGTCGAACTGGCGTGCGGTGAGCGTCACCTCGCAGTCGCCCCTCCAGACTCGGCGGCCGGTGGGATCGATGTGCAGGTCTCCGGCGGCGGCAGGGATCGGGGCGGTGCGGTCTCCGATGCGGCGCAGCACGGATCGGACCCTGGCGACCAGCACGGGGAACGAGAATGGTTTGGTGAGATAGTCGTCAGCTCCGGCGTCGAGTGCCTCGGCTTCGTCGAGGTCGCCGTCTTTGGCGGTGAGCATGATGATCGGTGTCCAGTTGTCAGCGGCGCGTAGGTCGGCGCAGATCTGAAAGCCGTTGCGGTGCGGGAGCATGATGTCGAGCAGCATCAGGTCGTAGCTGCCTTCGGTGGCGAGCCACAGCCCCTCTGCCCCGTCGAAGGCGACGTCGACGGTGTATCCCTCGGCTTCCATCCCGCGTTTGATGACGGTGGCGATCTTCTTGTCGTCCTCGATGACCAGGATCTTCATGGCGTACCCCAGGACGGTGAAGCGGTGTGCAACAGCCAGCTTGGCACGTTCAACCTGAACGGCAGCTGACTAACGGTCAGCGCAACACCATGCGGATGGTGTGTCATGTTCCTGAACGCAATGCTTCGACCGGTTCGAGACGTGTCGCCCGGAGCGCTGGGTAGGTGCCCGAGATCAGTCCGGTGAGTCCCCCGACCAGCGGAGCCAGGAACGGCGCGAGGGGGTCGAGCACCGGCGTCCATTGCTGGTAGGCGCTCACGGCGACCACGACAAGCGTGCCGAGGCTGGCCCCCAGCACGCCACCGACGATCCCGACGGTGGTGCTCTCGAGGAGAAACTGTTGAGCGATGTGCCGACGTGAGGCGCCGAGCGCCCGACGCAACCCGATTTCGCCGGTGCGCTCGATCACCGACACCAGGGTGACGTTGGCGATGCCGATCGCGCCGACGAGCAGGGAGACACCGCCGAGGATGAGGAACAACAAGTCGAGGTCGTTCTGGACGGCATCGCGGACGCGTTTCGGTCCCGGCGGTGAGACGATCTTGAGGCTACGCGGGTTGTCCGGTCTGAGCGCGAGTGGGATCTGTTGGGCGATCAACGAGGACGCCCCGATGTCGGTCTCGACGACGACCAGGCCCGGATACGTGAGTCGGTAGTAACGCTGGGCTGTGCCTTCCGGGATGATCACCGCACCGAGCAGGTCGGGTTGGCGGGCGACGCTGTCGAGGATGCCGATCACCAGGTAGACGTCGTCGCCGATCGCGATCGCCGGCAACTGGTCGAGGCGACTGATCCCAAGCCGGGTTGCAGCGTTGGGTCCCAACACCGCAACGCGTTCAGCCCGGGCGGATTGCACGGGATCGATGGTGGTGCCGGTGCGCACGACGGCGCGCACGGCACGGAACAGCCCTGGCGATGCGGCCGAGACCGTCATCTTGAAGGCGGTTTGGTTCTGCGGGTCGCTGAGCGGGGATGCCCCGACAAGTCGAGCGCCGACGTCGAGCGTGCTGAGATTGCCGGCCGCGGCAACCCCGTTCAGCCGTCCGAGCCGCGTCGGAGCATCCCAGGGCAACGCTTGTGTTGTGGTGTTGGTGGTCGCTGCGGGCTTGGGACTGACGACGATCTCCGTCACCGCCAGCTCGTCGAACCTCCCGACGATCTGATTGCCGGCCGTACGCGACAAGCCGAGGGTCGCAACCAGCGACGCCAGACCGATCACGGTGCCGAACACGGTGAGCACGGTGCGACCGGGCCGAGCGAACAACCCGGCAGTCGCCTCGTTACACAAATCCCGAAGCGTCATCCCCGACGGCGCGACCAGCTCGCGATCGATCGGCCGAATGCGACGCGTGCGAGACAGTCGCATCAGGCGCTCTCCGACAACACGCCGTCGGTGATGCGTACCTCGCGGCCCGCTCGCTCG
>JANPOJ010000061.1:0-2357 GCA_031427935.1 Ilumatobacteraceae bacterium
AGGCCGGACGCACGCAGCGCGTCGTCGACTGCCATCACCTCCGCCAACGAGTCGTATTCGGCGAGCACCGCGCTCGGCCCGAATGGAAGCACCCTCATCGGGTGAAGGGCCGCAATTCGTAGCCGGCCTTGAGCAGACCCACGGCGACGGCAGCGCCAAGTGTGGCCGCGCCTGGAGTATCGCTGTGGAGGCAGATCGAGACGATCCCACGGGCGGCAACCTTGACTGCCTGCTCGGCGGCTTCGTCCTCGTCGGTCAAGAGAGCGCCGGGTTGACCGCGCGGGATCAGCGTGCCATCGGGCGCGTACCCGCGATCGGCGAAGCCTTCGAAGAGGAACGTCAACCCGTGGGCCGCGGCAGCACGTTCGATAGCGCTGTCGGTGCCGGGCAGGCCGAGCAGCGGCAACTTTGCGTCGTACTTCTTGACCGCGTCGGCGACGGCCTCGGCCTGCTGCTCGTGACGGACGATGGTGTTGTACAACGCGCCATGCGGCTTGACGTAGCTGATCGACGAGCCGGCGACCCGAGCACACGCCTCGAGCGCGCCGAGCTGGTAGACGACTGCGTCGGCGAGCTCGTCGGGCTTCATGTCGATGAACCGGCGACCGAACCCGGCCAGATCGGGATAGCTGACGTGGGCGCCGATCGCCACGTTGTTCTCGACTGCCATGTCGCAGGTGCGGCGCATGATCGACGGATCACCGGCGTGGAACCCACAGGCGATGTTGGCCGACGTGATGATCTTCATCAGCTCCCGGTCGGGGCCGCCCGGCCACGCCCCATAGCCCTCGCCGACATCGCTGTTGAGATCGACGGACTTGACCATGGTGATCTAGCTCCCCAGGATCTCGGCGACCTCGGCGTCGGTCATCCGCTGAAAGCAACGACGTCCGTTCGAGCGGGACAACACGGCGACTTCGAGGTCGTCGGCACCCAAAGTGCGATCGGCGCTGAGCAACGCCGCGGTACCGGCAGTGACTGCTTGGGAGAGCGTCAAGGTGTCGACATACGACTCGTTGAGCCGACTGGCGATGGCTTCGGCGTCGCCCCCCAGCACGCTGAAGCGTCGCTCGTCCATCACCGTGCCGTCGTACAGGATGTGGAACAGCTGGTAGTCGTCGTCGCCATGGCCGACTTCCGCCACCAGGATCTCGACTTCCATCGGCTTCATCTCGTGGGTGAACACCTGACCGAGGATCTGGGCGTACTGATTGGCGAGGCCGCGTGCATCGACGTCGTCACGCGAGTACTGGTAGCCCTTGAGATCGGCGGCGCGCACACCCGCAACGCGGAGCTGATCGAACTCGTTGTACTTGCCGACCCCGGCGAACGCGATGCGGTCGTAGATCTCGCTGATCTTGCGGAGCGTGTTCGACGGGTTCTCGGCCACCAACGCGATGCCATCGGCGTAGCGCACGGCGACCATTGCCCGACCACGCGCAATCCCCTTGCGGGCATAGTCCGCGCGGTCCTTCATGATCTGCTCTGGTGCGACGTAGTACGGCATCGTCATCGTGCTCTCACCTCCGTCGCGATCTCCTCGAAGACGGTCGCCAGATGATCGTCGGCGACCCGTTGCCAACCTTGCGCCGTAATCGTGGCGACGATGGGATAGATGCCGCGCAACGCATCGGGGCCACCGGTGGCGGAATCCGCGTCGGCGGCCTCCCACAATCCCTTACAGGCCAGTGCGATGGCGTCGTCGTATGACATCGCCTCGCGATATCCGATCTTGATCACCGTGCCGGCATGCAGGCTGCCCGAACCGGTGGCCACATAGTCCTGCTCTTCGTAGCGCCCGCCGGTGACGTCGTAGGTGAACAGCCGGCCGGTGCGCCGACGCACGTCGTAGCCGGCGAAGATCGGCACCACGACCATGCCCTGCATGGCCGCCGGCAGGTTGCCGCGCACCATCATCGACAACTGGTTGGCCTTGCCTTCCAGGCTCAGGAACGAGCCTTCGACCTTCTCGTAGTGCTCGAGCTGCAACTGGAACAGCTTGATCATCTCCATCGCCGGACCCGCTGCACCGGCGATCGCCACACCGCTGAAGTGGTCGGCTTGCACGACCTTCTCCATGCCGCGATGGCTGATCAGGTTGCCGCTGGTCGCACGGCGGTCACCGGCCATGACCACGCCGTCGGCGTAGCGCATTGCCACGCACGTCGTGGCGTGAGGCACGACGTGGTCGCCGACACTGACCGCGTCGTTGCCCATGCCGATGCGGCGCAGCAGTTCAGGGAAGTTCGAGCCGGGATCGTCTCCCGGCGTGAAGAACGGCATCGCCATGGTGGTTACTGGCCACCCTTTTGCACGTACGACTTGACGAAGTCCTCCGCGTTGGTCTCCAGCACACC
>JANPOJ010000062.1:0-12537 GCA_031427935.1 Ilumatobacteraceae bacterium
GCGACGATGCCCTCGATCGAGTACACGTCACTTCCTGTCGGTGGCGTGCCCTGCCCGTCGTGGAGCGTGTAGCTCTCGCAGCGGTTGCTCTCGTCAGGTAGCCCTTCGTTGATTGTTCCCACCACCGGGCCGAGGTCGGAAGGGCTCAACGACTCTGCACTTGACGACAGCACGTACGAGACGGCTTGAACCCGAAGCTGCTGCACCGGGAGGGACTCGCAGTTGCCACCGCCACATCCAGACAGAGCCGGCCCGAGCAAACAAACGAACACGGCCGCCAACCGAACGTGAGATCTCCAAATCGACCCTTCCACGGAGTCGGCCACTGGACACCCCACAATGTGGTCAGCTCGCTCCATTTCGTCTCACCTTGCTGCAGAGCTCGCCGCCGACTGAGCGACCGGTCCCGTCAGGCGACTTGCCAGGTGCCGTTGCTGCGCAGCAGGGCGCTGAGATCGCCTGGGCCCTTCTTGGAGGATGTCTCGGCGAGTTGGCGACCGACGGCCATGCCGTAGTCGGGCCGATCGACCGAACGAAACACGCCGAACGTCGTTGCCGAATGATCGTCGTGCGACAACCGCGCCAGGGCGAACGCAAGGCCCGGATCGTCGCGATGGGCGTCGTGCACCAGGATCGCATCCTCACCGACATCGGCGACCTCGACGATGCGCAACAAGCCGTCAGTGCCCATGACGACTCCTTTGTGGCCCTCGGCCCCGAAGCGGATCGGTTGCCCGTGCTTCAGGTCGATCATCATCTCCTCGCGCGCCTGCCGGCTGGTGACGTCGTCGAAGGCCCCGTCGTTGAAGACGTTGCAGTTCTGGAAGATCTCGACGAACGACGAGCCCTTGTGGGCGTGGGCCTGGCGGAAGATGTCCATCATGTGCTTGCGGTCGAGATCGTGCGTTCGGGCGACGAAGCTGGCCTCGGCGCCGAGTGCGACCGAGAGCGGGTTGAACGGCGGATCGACTGAACCGTACGGCGTGCTCTTGGTCACCTTGCCCACCTCGGATGTCGGCGAGTACTGGCCCTTGGTCAGCCCGTAGATGCGGTTGTTGAACAGCAGGATCGTGAGGTTGACGTTGCGGCGCAGCGCATGGATGAGGTGGTTGCCACCGATCGACAGACCGTCGCCGTCGCCCGTGATGACCCAGACGTCGAGGTCGGGTCGGGCGACAGCGACACCGGTGGCGATGGCCGGCGCACGACCATGGATGCCGTGCATGCCGTAGGTGTTCATGTAGTACGGGAACCTGCTGCTGCAGCCGATCCCACTGATGAACACCGTGTTCTCCGGGGTGATGCCGAGTTCGGGCATGAGCTGTTGGACGGCCAGCAAGATGCCGTAGTCACCACAACCGGGGCACCAGCGCACTTCCTGATCGCTGGTCCAGTCCTTCTTCGTCGTGATCGGCACGATGGTGTCGCTCATTTCAACGCTCCTTCGATGGCGTCTTCGAGTTCTCGTGCCGTGAACGGCAGGCCCTGCACCTTGGAGATCGACTTGGCGTCGATGAGGTAGTTGGCACGCACGATCCGGCACATCTGGCCGAGGTTGAGCTCGGGCACGAGGACTCGTGGGTACTTCTTCAGCACCTCACCCAGATTCGGTGGGAGCGGGTTGACGTGGGTCAGATGGACCCAGGCCACCTTCAACCCCCTGCGTCGCGTGCGCTGCACTGCAGCGTCGATCGCGGCCCAGGTCGAGCCCCAACCGAGCACGCAGATGTCGGCGTCTTCCACATCGCCGACGGCGACCGCCGGCGGGATGTCGTTGGCGATGCCGGCGATCTTGGCGGCGCGCAGGGTGACCATGCGCTGATGGTTCTCCGGCGTGTAGTTGATGTCGCCCCGGCCGTCTTGCTTCTCCAGCCCGCCCACACGGTGCATGAGGTTGGGAGTACCGGGAATGGCCCATGGCCTGGCGAGCGTCTCCTGGTCGCGCAGGTACGGCCAGAACTCGGTCGTGCCATCGTCGTTGGTGTGGTTCATCTCGGTGGCGAAGGGCACGGAGATGTCGGGCAACGACGCCACGTCGGGCAGCCGCCACGGCTCGCTGCCGTTGGCGATGTACCCGTCGCTGAGCAAGATGACCGGCGTGCGGTACTTCAAGGCGATGCGCGCCGCCTCGATCGCCGCCTCGAAGCAATGCGCCGGGCTGTACGCAGCAATTACCGGAAGCGGGGCTTCGCCGTGGCGGCCATAGATCGCAATGTTGAGGTCGGCTGCCTCGGTCTTGGTCGGCAGACCCGTCGAGGGCCCGCCGCGCTGCACGTCGATGATCAGCAGAGGCAGTTCCAACGAAACGGCCAGGCTGGTGGTCTCGCTCTTCAATGCCACCCCTGGTCCACTGGTCGTGGTCACACCGAGGTGGCCGGCGAACGCCGCGCCCAATGCCATGCCGACTGCGGCGATCTCGTCTTCTGCCTGCACGGTGCGCACACCGAAGTGCTTGTGCTTCGAGAGCTCGTGGAGGATGTCGCTGGCCGGGGTGATCGGGTAGCTACCGAGGAAGACGGGCAGCTTGGCCAACTGACCGGCGGCCACCAAGCCCCAGGCGAGCGCGACGTTGCCACTGATGTTGGTGTACTCACCGGGGGGCATGTGCGCCGGCTTGATCACGAACCGATGTTCGAACTGCTCGGTGGTCTCGCCAAAGTTGAACCCGGCGGTGAACGCGGTGGTGTTGCTGAGCCGGACGAGATCGTCTTTGAACCGCTCGGCGATCCAGTCGATCGTCGGTTGTGTGGGCCGCGAGTACAGCCACGACACCAGACCAAGGGCAAAGAAGTTCTTGGAACGCTCCGAGTCACGGGACTTCACGCCGAGCGGCTCGGTGGCCTTCTGCGTCAGCGAGGTCATCGGCACTTCGACGACGCGGTAGCCGACGAGCGAATCATCGGTCAGCGGGTTGACGGCATAGCCGGCCTTGGCCAGGTCGCGCTCGCCGAAGGCATCGCTGTTGACGATCAACAGACCGTGTAGCTCGAGCCTGCCGAGATCGGCCTTCAGGGCTGCCGGGTTCATCGCGATCAACACGCTGGGCTCGTCGCCCGGTGTGGTGATGTCGTGATCGCTGATCTGCACCTGGAAGCTCGACACGCCGTTGACCGTGCCCGCTGGGGCGCGGATCTCGGCCGGGTACTCGGGCAATGTCGACAGGTCGTTTCCGAACGTCGCGCTGACCGATGTGAACCGGTCGCCTGTCAGTTGCATGCCATCGCCTGAATCGCCGGCGAACCTCACAACGACGCGCGTGATGGTCTCGGCTTCACGCCCAGCAGGGCGTTCTGCGGTGTCCGTCATGGCCACCTCCTCCCGCATGCGGGTGGCCTCGTTGCCAGCCCGCTCTGTAGAGACGTTATATCGCCTTGCGAGTGACAAAGGCGACACCGAGCAACGAAATCAGCAGCCCAACAAGCGCCAACGCGCCCAACCGCTCGCCGAACAGCACGGCACCCTCAACTGCGCTCAGCGCCGGGGTGAGGAAGAACAAGCTGGTGACCTGCGATGCCGCCCTGCGCTGCAACAGCCACAGCATCAACAACACTGCGGCGATCGACAAGACCACGACGGCCCACAGCAGGGCGAACAGCGATCGTCCGGTGACGTGGAAGTCGACGTGCTCCCACACCACGGCCAAGACGGAGAGCACCGCCGCAGCGCTGGTGTACTGCACCACCGTGCCCCACAGCAACGGCATGGTCGAGCACTTCTTGCGCTGCACCAGGGTGCCACCCGCCATGCCGAGCACGCTGAGTGCTGACGCACCCATCGTCATCACCGTCACGCCGGTCGAATGCGTCAACAGGCGATCGACGACCACGGCGATCACGCCCGCGAAGCCGAGTCCCACACCGATCCACTGCAAACGCACCAATCGTTCGCCGAGCACACGGCGCGACGCCAGAGCAGTCAGCACGGGGTGCAGCCCGGCGATCAACGCACTGACGCCCGAAGGCAAGCCACGATCGATGGCCACGAACACGCCACCGAGGTACAAGACGTGCATGCCGATCCCGGCCAGCACGACCCACGGGATCAGGTGACGGTCGACCCGCGGTGCTGCCCGCAGCGTCGCGAAGACAGCCAGTGCCGCGGCGGCCAGCACCATCCGCACGGCAAGAAACGTGAGGGGACCGGTATCGGTTGTCGCGTAACGCGCCGCCACGAAGCCGGTGCTCCAGAGGCCGACGAAGATCCACGGCGTCCACGGCACCACGCGAGAAGGGCGGGCCGCCGAGGCGACCCGCCCTTCAACGCTCGAGCCCGAAACGCCGGTCAGGCGCCACCCTCAGTCAGGGTCACCGTCGCCGGCGTGAAGCCCGCACCATTGATGTCGACACCCAACGTGCCGAGCAACGTCTGGGCGTTCTTGACGATGTCGTTGGTGAACGCATCCGCGTCGGGAGCCTTGGTCAACACCGTGCCGCCTTCGAGGTTCTTGGTCTCCTGCGACAGCTTCGCAGTGCGATCCCAAGCAGCGGTGTCGATCGTACCGACACCGCCCGTTGCCGGCCAGATGAGCTTGTTGATCTCGTTCATCTGCCACTTCTGGTGGGTCAACCCGAGGATCGAGTTCTTGCTCGTGACCAACTGGGCACACGCATCCCCGTTGTCGCGGCAGTACGCCCACCCTTGAAGCGACGCCGCGACGAACTTCACGGCCGTGTCGTTGTACGCGGGATCGGACAGACGAGTGCCGTCGGCCCAGATCGCATCCTGCAACATCCCGACGCCCTCGCTCTCGTACGAGACCACGTTGAAGTCGTCTGGCGTGTAGAGCTTGCTGGTGGCCGGGTTGATCGCCTCGAGCACTTGGGCGTACTCGTTGTAGGTCATCGCCTCGGCCGCGTCGATGTCACCTTCGAGCAGACCGACCATGTCGAACTGCTGGGCGACGTTCTCCACCGAGGCCGGATCGATACCGTTCTTCGTCATCGACGCAAACACCTCGAACTCGTTGCCGAAGCCCCAGTTGCCGATCTTCTTGCCGGCGAAGTCGGCCGACGACGTGATGCCCTTGTCCTTGAAGCTCACCTGCAACGTGCCCGAGCGTTGGAACACCTGGGCGATGTCGACGATGTTCGCACCCGCCTCGCGACTGGCGAGCGCCTTGGGCACCCAGGCAATCGCGAAGTCCGCGTCGCCGTTGGCCAGGACCGTCTGCGGAACGATGTCGACGGCGCCTTCGAGAATCGTGACGTCGAGGCACTGGTCCTTGTAGAAGCCCTGATCGATCGCTGCGAAGTACCCGGCGAACTGGGCCTGCGTGACCCATTGCAGTTGCAGCTTCACCGGCGTCGGAGTGCTGCATTCGGTGCCGGCCCCTGCGGCCTCGGTCGCAGTCGGAGCCGCAGTCGCCGCTGGGGCTTCGGTCGCAGCGGGAGCCGCAGTTGCCGCCGGTGCTGCAGTGCCGGCGCCCGCCGTGGTCGCCGACGAACTGGTGCTGTCGCTGCCGCAAGCGACAGCGACGAACGACAGAGCAACGGCGGCGGCGATTGCACCCTGGATTCGTTGTTTCCTCATTGCTATTTCTCCTCCCCCTGCGGATCAGTGTCCGACAGGTCTCTCGCGGCACGTGAGGTCACGTGCCGTCTCGATTTCTCTGTGCCACGCCGCCCGGCGTGACCGCGGTCTCCACTGTGATGGAGATCAGGTAGAACGCCAAACCCAGCAGACAGGCGCCGACGACGTACGCCCAACCGACGGCGTTCTTCGAGTTGGCGATGTTGCTGGCGATCCGGCTACCCAGACCGTTCTGAGCGCCACCAAAGTACTCGGATACATAGGCATAGATGACCGACAACGGCGCGGCGATCTTCAGCGCGGTGAAGAGGTACGGCACCGCGTTGGGGACTCGCACCTTGCGGAGGATCTCCCAGTTGCTCGCCGCGTACGACCGCATCAGTTCGGCATGCGTCGGGTCGACCTGTCGCAGCCCTTTGGCGACGTTCACCAGCACGACGAAGAACACGACCAGCGTCACCATCAGGCGCCGAGGAACGTCGCTGGTCGTCGAGAACATGTTGTTGAACACCGACACCAGAACGAACGCCGGGATCGCGTTGACCGCAATGGACATCGGGGTGATCAGTTCATCGAGCACCTTGAATCGGCTCAGCAGGAACGCCATCAGCACGCCGACGATCGAGCCGATGACGAGCCCGAAGGCGGCGTTGGTGCCCGAGACACGCATCGCTTCCCAGATGTTGCCCCAGTTGTCGACGAAGCGGGAGCCGATGTCGCTGGGCGGAACGAGGAAGTAGGGCTTGAGATCGAAGCCGCGCACGATCGCTTCCCACACGCCGAGCAGCAAGACGCCGAACAGCAGCGGTGGAAGCAGCCCGGATGCAACGGTCGCGAGGCGGCGGCTCACCGGTCCTCGATCCCTCGTGCCGTTGGTTCGAACTCGGCTCCGCGCAACGCCTCGCGGACCTCGGTGATCTTGGCGAAGAACGACGAATCCTCTCGGGTGTCTTCCGTGCGATTCTCGCCGAGCGGCACGTCGACGAGCTTGGTGATCCGACCCGGACGCGGCGACATCACGACGACCTGACTGCTGAGGTAGACCGCCTCGGGAATCGAATGGGTCACGAAGATCACGGTGGTGCCCGTGCTGGCACAGATGCGCAGCAGCTCGGCCTGCATGTGCTCGCGGGTCATCTCATCGAGCGCCCCGAATGGCTCGTCCATCAAGAGCAGCGGGGGGTGGGCGGCGAGGGCGCGCGCAATGGCGACGCGCTGCTGCATGCCCCCCGAGAGCTGCCACGGCATGTGCCCACCGAACTCGGGCAGCTTCACGAGGTCGAGCATCTCCCCGGCACGGGCCCGGCGCTTGGCGCGGTCCCAGCCCTTCAACTCCAGCGGCAGCTCGATGTTCTTGGCGACGGTGCGCCAATCGAACAGGCCGGCCTGCTGGAACGCCATCCCGTAGTCCTGGTCGAGCCGAGCCTGCTTGGCGCTCTTGCCGTTGACGGTGATCGATCCCGCCGTCGGCTCGGTGAGGTTGGCGATGAGGCGCAGCAACGTGCTCTTGCCGCATCCGGACGGCCCGATCAACGTCACGAACGCTCCGGGTTGGATCACCAGATCGATGTCGACCAAGGCATCGACCTGACTGCTCTTGGCAGGGTTGAACACCTTCTTCACACCGCTGACTTCGACCGCGTTCATGCGGCGACCTCCCGTGGGCGATTGCGCATCAACGTCAGGTCGACGATGGAGACCAACCCGGCCATCATGAGCCCGAGGAATGCCGCGCCGATGACCGCTGTGTACACGATCGCCGGGTCGCTGGTCGTGGCCCGACCGAACTCGATGACCAACCGGCCGATGCCGCCGCGCAAGCCGGTCGAGATCTCCGACACCACGACACCAATCACGGCACCAGCCGCGCCCAACTTCAGTGCAGGGATCATGTAGGGCAGCGCGGCCGGGAACCGCAACTTGAACAGCGTGCTGCGCCACGGCGCCGCCAGGCTGTCCATCAGTTCGAGCGACGATGCCGACGGCGATTGCAGCCCGCGCAGCGTGCCGACGGCGATGGGGAAGAAGGTGAGGAACGCACCCAGCAGCGACGCCGACATCCACCGTTGCCACACGAAGCCGGCGAGTTGCACCTTGCCGCCCCAGCTGACGATCAGCGGGGCCAGGGCGATCAACGGAATCGTCTGCGAGATCACGAGGTACGGCAGCACCGCCCGCGCCGCGATCTTGAACCGCGTCATGACGACAGCCAGCAACACCCCCGCGATCAGTCCAAGGGCGAACCCGGCGAGCACGAGACGGAACGAGTAGAACACCGCTTTCAGCACGACCGAGAACACCGATTCGTCCGATGATCGGCTGATCGGATCACCGAACCGGGAGACGACGTCGGAGACGTGGGGCATCACCCGGTCCTTGGCCCGCGGGAGGATCTTCCACCCGAACACACTGCCGCCATCTTGTGGGCCGAGGCGCTTGTACAGCTCCCACCCCACAGCGACGAGCACCATCGAGAGCACGAACATCGCGGCCCGTCGGGCTCGGAGGAGGTGGGCACGTCGCCGACCCGGAGCATTGACTCGACGGTCGGATTTCACAGCCGAATCAGCGGTCACGCTTTGGCCTTGACAGCTTCCGCAACGGCCGGCAGCACCTTCTCACCGTAGGCCTGCAGCGTGTGATCTTTGTCGTCGTGTTGTAGGTAGATGCTGAACTGGTCGACACCGAGGTCCTTCAAGGCAACCATGCGCTCGATGTGTTCTTCGACCGGGCCGACGATGCAGAAACGATCGACGATGTCGTCTGGCACGAACTGGGTGTGCACGTTGCCGGCCTGCCCGTGCTCGTTGTAGTCGTAGCCCTGGCGGCCTTTGATGTAGTCGGTCAGCGCCTGGGGCACCGCACCACTGTGGTCGCCGTATCGGGCGACGATGTCGGCGACGTGGTTGCCCACCATCCCGCCGAACCAGCGGCACTGCTCGCGGGCATGCGCCAATCCCGACGCGGTCCCGTCGGTGACGTACGCGGGCGCGGCGACGCAGATCGTGATGTCGGCGGGATCGCGACCCGCCGCCGCGGCCGCATCGCGCACCGCCTTGATGGTCCACTCGGCGATCGACAGGTCGGCGAGCTGCAGGATGAACCCATCGCCGACCTCACCGGTGAGTGCCAGCGCCTTGGGCCCGTAGGCGGCAATCCAGATCTCGAGCTCACTGCCGGTCGACCACGGGAAGCGGAGCTGGGAACCCTTGTATTCGACGCTGCGCCCATTGGCCAGCTCGCGGATCACGTGCACCGATTCGCGCAACGTGGCCAGCGTGGTCGGAGCCCCATTCGTGACGCGGACCGCCGAGTCACCCCGACCGATGCCGCACACCGTGCGGTTGCCGAACATCTCGTTGAGGGTGGCGTACACGCTGGCCGTTACCGTCCAGTCGCGTGTCGCCGGGTTGGTGACCATCGGCCCGACGATGACCTTGCGGGTCTCGGAGAGGATCTGGCTGTAAATGACGTAGGGCTCTTCCCAGAGGATGTGCGAGTCGAAGGTCCACACATGCGTGAACCCATACGCCTCCGCCCGCTTGGCCAGATCGATGACCCGCGCCGAAGGAGGAGTGGTTTGCAAAACGACCCCAAAGTCCATCTAGCCCCACTCCCCAGCTTGTTCGGCGGCACCCACCGCGCAGGGGCGAGGTCCCGGCGTTCGATGCTCGACACGGTCGCCAAGCCCGGGCGACCTACCGTCTCGCATCCGAACCCCGGCCCCTCTCCCCTGTTGAGGGGAGTGATCGAGCAGACACAGGTGAGGCGAAGGGCGAGGGGACGGTCGGGGTTCGATCACGAGACGGTAGGTCAGGGGTGGGCTTCCCCTGACCGTGTCGAGTGACGAACGCCGAGCGGCACCGAAGCCCTCGCCGAAGCCGGGGCTGAGGAAGGCGATCACCGGTTCTGGGGGAATCCGAGGTCGACGGTGCTGGTGCTGGGGTCAGGCCAGCGCGATGTCACGACCTTGGTCTTGGTGTAGAAGTTGACGCCTTCCGGACCGTACATGTGGGTGTCGCCGAACAAGCTGGCCTTCCATCCTCCGAAGCTGTAGTAGCTGACCGGCACTGGGACGGGAACGTTGACGCCGACCATGCCGACTTGCACGTCGAACTCGAACTGGCGGGCGGCACCGCCGTCACGGGTGAAGATGGCCGTGCCGTTGCCGTAGGGGTTGTCGTTGATCAGCTGCAGCCCTTCCTGGTAGCCGGCGATGCGCGTGACTGTCAGCACCGGGCCGAAGATCTCGTCGTCGTAGCACGCCATGCCGGGTTTGGCGTTGTCGATCAGTGACGGCATGAGGAAGAAGCCGCCGCCGGGGGCGCCTTGACGGCCGTCGACCACCAGCGTGGCGCCTTCGCCCGCGGCGCCGGCGATGTAGCCGGCAACCTTGTCGCGGTGCTCGCCGGTGATCAGCGGGCCCATCTCGCTCTCGGACTCGCTGGCCGGGCCGACCTTGATCGCCGGAATGCGATCCTTGATCTTGTCGACCAGCGCATCGGCGATCGACTCACTGGCGAGCACGACCGAGATCGCCATGCAGCGCTCCCCCGCCGAACCGTAGGCAGCACTGACGGCCGCATCTGCGGCCATGTCGAGGTCGGCATCGGGCAGCACCAGCATGTGGTTCTTGGCGCCGCCGAGTGCCTGCACTCGCTTGCCGTTCTTGGTCCCCGTCTCGTAGATGTACTTGGCGATCGGTGTCGAACCGACGAAACTGACGGCGGCGATGTCGGGGTGATCGAGGATTCGATCGACGGCAACCTTGTCGCCGTTGACGACGTTGAAACAGCCGTCTGGTAGCCCGGCCTGCTTCAGCAGTTCACCGATGAACATGCTCGCCGACGGATCCTTCTCACTCGGCTTGAGCACGAACGTGTTGCCGCACGCCAACGCATTGGCGAACATCCACATCGGAACCATCCCGGGGAAGTTGAACGGGGTGATGCCGGCGACGACACCGAGCGGCTGCTTGATGCTGTACACGTCGATGCCCGTGCTGGCCTGTTCGCTGTAGCCACCCTTCAACAGGTTCGGGATGCCGCAGGCGAACTCGATGTTCTCCAGCCCGCGGGCCACTTCGCCGAGGGCATCGCCCAGCACCTTGCCGTGCTCCTTGCTGATCAACGAGGCGATCTCTTTGCGGTTGGCGTCGACCAACTCACGCATGTGGAACATCACCTCCGCCCGCCGGGAAAGATTGGTGGCCCGCCAGGAGGGAAACGCCGCCTTCGCCGAAGCCACAGCCACATCAACCTCAGCAGCCGAAGCCAGATCGACGGCGGAAGCCTGCTGCCCAGTAGCCGGATCCCAAACCACCCCCGTCCGCCCAGAGCCCCCTTCGAGCACCTTCCCATCAACCCAGTGACTAATCCTGTTCATTGTGTGTTCTCCTTGTTCTTTCAAAGCTGAGTAGTGAGGGAAGGCCCGGGGTTCGACGACGAGACGGTAGGTCGCCCGGGCTTGGCGACCGTGTCGAGGAGCGAACGCCGGGCTGTCCCGAACGGGGTGTCGAGGAGCGAACGCCGAGCCCGACCCGAAGCGGGCCTAGACGAGATATTGACTGAGCCCACGCTTGATGAATTGACCATGCCCCTTGCGACCCGTGTAGGTGTCGTTCTCGATGACCACGACACCGCGCGACAAGACCGTGTCGACCTTGCCGTCGATCACCCACCCCTCCCAGGCCGAGTAATCCATGTTCATGTGGTGCTTGTCGTTGATCCCGATCTTGGTCTTGGTGTTGGGGTCCCAGACGACGACGTCGGCGTCGCTGCCTGGGGCGATCACGCCCTTGCGCGGATACATCCCGAACATCCGCGCCGGCGTCGTGCAGCAGGTCTCGACCCAGCGCTCCAGCGACAACTCGCCGGCGACGACACCCTGGTAGATCAGCTCCATGCGGTGCTCGACGCCACCGATCCCGTTGGGGATCTTGGCGAAGCTTCCGAGCCCCATCTCCTTTTGGTCCTTCATGCAGAACGGGCAGTGATCGGTCGACACCACGGCGAGCTCGTTCATCCGCAGGCCCTTCCACAGATCACCCTGGTGACCGTGGCCCATCTGACCGATGTAGTCGGGATCGTGATCCTTGCTGCGGACGGGGGTGCTGCACACCCACTTGGCACCCTCGAACCCCGGCTTGCCCAGCGTCTCTTCCAACGTCAGCCAGAGATATTGCGGGCAGGTCTCGGCGAACACGTTGCGACCTTCATGACGGGCGGCGGCGATCTCGTTCAACGCGTCGCCGGCCGACATGTGCACGATGTAGAGCGGCACGTTGCCGGCGACATGGCTGAGCACGATGGCACGATGCGTGGCTTCGGCCTCGAGCGGCGAGGGCCGGGTGTAGCTGTGGAACTTTGGGTCGGTGTCGCCGCGGGCCAAGGCCTGCTGCACCAGCACGTCGATGGCGATTCCGTTCTCGGCATGCATCATGATCATCGCCCCGCACTCGGCGGCGGATTGCATGGCCCTCAGCAGTTGGCCGTCGTCGCTGTAGAGCACGCCCGGGTAGGCCATGAACAACTTGAAGCTGGTGACACCCTCGTGGTCGACGAGGTACTTCATGCCCTTCAGCGACTCCTCGTCGACGCCACCGACGATCTGGTGGAAGGCGTAGTCGATCGCGCAGTTGCCCTCGGCTTTCGCGTGCCAGCTGGCCAGGCCGTCCATGACGCGCTGGCCGTAGGCCTGCACCGCGAAGTCGATGATCGTCGTGGTACCGCCCCACGCGGCCGCCCGTGTTCCGGTCTCGAAGGTGTCGGATGCCGCGGTGCCCCCGAACGGCAGCTCCATGTGGGTGTGTGCGTCGACGCCGCCCGGGATGACGTACTTGCCTGCCGCGTCGAGCACGGTGTCGACGGACTTCGCCAGGTCGGAGCCGAGCAGCACCGAGCCCGGCGCCAATACCGCAGCGATCGTCTCGCCGTCGACCAGAACGTCGGCCTGGGAGCGGCCGGTGGCGGTGACGACCGTGCCGCCGGTGATGAGGATGGTAGGCAT
>JANPOJ010000063.1:0-1660 GCA_031427935.1 Ilumatobacteraceae bacterium
GTCCGGCCTGTCGGCCGGCTGCTGCCAGTGGCGTTGGCTTGAGACGAGCGTGGGCGACTTCTTCGAGCGGTGCGAGGTCGGACCTACACGCACCCTGGCGGCATTGAGTTCCCGTCCGTCCGCACGGTGTGCAGCACCACCTGGGATGACCCGGACCGCTGCGGCATCGACACGCCGGGGCTCGAGGTGCCCGCCCCGCCGGCCGGGTGAGCGGATCGGGGATCGCCGTGACCACGATGAAAACGACGGTCACGATCACCGAACCGGGGCGAGCCCCGCTGCACGTGGTCGTGCGACGACCGCTGGAGGTAGGACGGGACTGCGACGGCCTGCTCCTCGGCGATCCCCAGCTGTCGCGCCGGCACTTGCGTCTGAGTGCCGTCGGTGGCCGGCTGTCCGTGCAGGACCTCGGCAGCACAAACGGCACATCGGTCGGGGGTTCGATGCTGGTCGGCGCCGTCGTCCTCCAGCCGGGCGATGTGGTGGAATTCGGACGTTGTCGCCTCGAACTCGACGACGCCACAGAGCGGGTAGCCGACAGCGGCGGCGATCCGCTCCGTCGAACGTCGATCGACATCGTGGCGGCAGCGGCCACGGCCGACCCGCTGCCGTCGACGCTCACTTCCGGCGGGACGCTGACCATCGTGTTCTCCGACATCGAGCAGTCGACACGTCGGGCGGTCGCCCTCGGCGACGAGCGGTGGCTATTCGCACGTCCTACCGATCACGCACGACGACGCTGTAGCCACCGTCGCCGCACTCTTCATGCAAAGAAGATGACCCACCGTGCCGTCCGCAAGTGGCGAGAAGGACCAGCGGCGGCCACGGGCGCGCAGTCGACGGAACGCGTCCGAGACGATGCTCTGGAGGCCGGTGGCACTCGGGCGTGGCGAGGGGTCCGTCGCACGACCCGGTTCCCTTATCCGTTGAGTTCGAGGGAACTGGCGTCAGAGGTGCCCGTTGCGGGCACGTATTTGCTCACCATCGCCGGGTGGGATCGATCGCGCCGAGGGACTGCATGCGCGCAATGTGTCCGGCGAGCGACACGTTCGACAGCGCGACGTACGAGTCGTGTGACGACTCCGACGACTCTGGCTGTGCGAAGGCCACCGCCGTCATCCACTGGCAGTAGCCGCACTCGCGAAGATCCGTCTGACGGTCCAGCAGCCAGTTGAACAGCTCAGTCCTCGTCGAGGCGAACGCCTCGGGTGCGTGTACCAATCGGGTCTGGGCCACCGAGCCCACCTCGCACCCCTTCAGGGCCACCGCGATGCCATACATATTGCCGCCTCGCCAGTCCGCGACGAGTCGCAGCGCGAGGTCATTCACTTGCGCTGCGGTGATATCGACCCCGTTCGTCCACCCGTACATGCCCGCCAGCTGCATGACGACGTGCTCGGTGACAGGCGGTACCCCGTTCGCCTGCGCGAGGACGCGAGAGGCCTCGGGCCCCTGCGGATGGAGGAACGCGTCAACGGGGCCGTCATCCTCGTTCGCGACTGGCGGCGCCAACGACGGTGACGCAGCCGTCGCGGGTCCCGCCACCGGCTCGACGTGGACTCTGACGGCCGTACGCAACTGCGCCAACTGCGCCGCCGAGAAGGCTCCGTTGCCCGCGCTCAGATCCAGCGTCTGGAGCAGCTGGAACGGCACCCGCAGC
>JANPOJ010000064.1:0-12091 GCA_031427935.1 Ilumatobacteraceae bacterium
ACCGTGACACTGCAGCCGTTCGGCCACAACTTCACGACGGTCGACCTGCATCCCGTGCAGACCATCACCGTGCCCGACGGCCCAGGCATCCAACACGAATACGGCGACATCACCTCGTGCGCCCAGGCGCTGTTCCCGTAAAGCCCCGACCGGTACACGCTCGCCGCGCTCGTTGGGCGCGTCGCCGTCGCAAGGGCTGGCTCAGGTGTCCATTCGTTCGAACATCGCCACGGTTCGCAGGCGACGCTCGATGTGGTGCTCCATGGCACGAGTGGCGTGGGCCGCAACCTCGTGCGTCGCCGACGAGGCCGGGACCGAAAGCGCTTCGTTCAACCGTCCGCCGAGCACCATGCGCATCAGTTCCAGCGCATCGTCACCGAGAGGTGCACCGGAGCGGCAGTTCCGGCACAACGCACCACCGTGATCCATGTCGAAGGCGACCATCGGGCCGGGCTCGCCGCAGCGGGCGCACTCGTCGAGCAACGGGGTGATGCCTTCGGCCGCCAGCAGCTTCCAGTAGAACGCCGCAACGACCAGAGGCCCCGAGCGGCGGGCGACGGTGCGGAGGGCGCCGACGAGCATCCGATACAGGTGAGGCGCGGGCTCGCGCTCGAGCGCCAACTGGTCGACCGCTTCGAGCATGGCGATGCCATTGGTCATGTGATCGAGGTCGGCGACCATCGGCGCCAGCGTCTCGATCGACTCCGCCTGGCTGACGATGTCGAGATCGGCACGACCGTGCACGAGCAGCAACTGCACGTGGCTCATCGGTTCGAGCCTGGCCCCGAACTTCGACATGGTCTTGCGCACTCCCTTGGCGACCGCCCTGACCTTGCCGTGGTGCTCGGTCATCAGCACCACGATCCGGTCGGCTTCGGCCAGCTTGTAGGTGCGCAGCACCACCGCCGAATCGCGATAGACGGGGGCGCCCATCAGTCGAGCCCCCCGAACCGTCGGTGCCGTCCGGCGAACTCGGTGAACGCCGCTTCGAGGTCTGCGCCGCGCAACATGGCCCACGCCGTGTCGAGGTAGACCAGCTCGCAGTACGCCAACTCCCACACCAGGGTCGACGGCAGGTCGGTGTCGGGACCGATGACGATCGCCAGATCGGGATCGCACGGAGCTGGAGCGTTGACGACTTCCGCGAGGTTGGCGTCGGTGATGCCCCGTCCGTCGCGCCGCAACACGTTGACTGCGCCGACCAACCGCTGCCGCCCGTCGGTCTGCGGATCGACAACGCCGGTGCACCTCCCGACACGAGTGATCGACGCGGGCGTGCCACCGTGGGGTGGAGCAATCCGATCGAGGGGACGGATGGTCAACCAGGTCGCACCGGCATGTTCGACGACCTCGCCGAACTCGATGATCCGATCGCGCCAGGCCGCATCACCGAGCGAGTTCCACTCCTCCAGCAAGCCTCCGACGATCACGACGTGCCGCAACTCGACAGACTGTTCTGCGGCGCGGCTCATGGCGGCCATCATCCCACGACTGGCCGGGATGTGAGGGCTATAGAAGCGGACGACTGAGTATGGTTGACCACCTGTGCGTCCTGATGCCCAACGACCTCTGCACGTCGCCTGCATCATGGATGGCAACGGCCGCTGGGCCCGGCGTCGCAGCCTGCCGCGCACTGCCGGCCACACCGAAGGCGAGGAGAACCTGGCCGCCGTCGTGCGCCTCGCCGTGAAGCGCGACGTGGGTTGGCTGACCGTCTTCGGCTTCTCGACCGAGAACTGGGTGCGGCCGCGAGTCGAGGTGCGCCACATCCTCGGGTTGCACAAGAAGCTGTTCGGTCGCGTCGCCGAGCTGAACGATCTCAATGTGCGCGTGCAGTGGATCGGGCGCCCGTTCACCAGCCCCGATGCTCGAACGCCGCGCTACGTGCAAAAGGCCATCGTCAAGGCCATCGCGGACACGGCAGGCAACACCGGAATGGTGCTGACCGTCGCCTTCGACT
Organism: Ilumatobacteraceae bacterium; assembly: GCA_031427935.1. Lineage (GTDB taxonomy): Bacteria > Actinomycetota > Acidimicrobiia > Acidimicrobiales > Ilumatobacteraceae > JAENVT01. The sequence continues at coordinate 1,961 of JANPOJ010000064.1, forward strand.
ACGGCAGCCGCGCCGAGATCGTGCACGCCGCTGAGGAAGCGGCCGCCAGCGAGGCGCCGTTGACGGCAGCAGACCTCGATGCCCACATGTACCTGCCAGAGCTACCGAGAGTCGATGTCGTGGTGCGAACGTCGGGCGAGCGACGAATCTCCAACTTCATGTTGTGGCAGTCGGCGGGCTCGCCGGTCTACTTCACCGAGCAGACCTGGCCGGATTTCGGTGCAACCGAGCTCGACGCCGCCATCGCGATCGCTCGTCGCTGAACCGCCGATACTTCTCGACGCCGCGCGGGCGCTCGACTACCGTCACCATCAAGCAAGGCGCCGCTCTTGTCACTGCGTTTGCGTCGGCCGAGCCGCTACCGTCGAGGGTCGTGGCCGATCTGCACAACGTGACCTCGGCCCTTGCGCAGGTCACCGCAGCATTGCCCGCGGCCGAAGACCGGCCCGGCCAGCAGCAGATGGCCACGGCGGTCGACCACGCCATCGCTCAGGGTCAGCACCTGATCGTGCAGGCGGGTACTGGCACCGGCAAGACACTGGGCTACCTCGTGCCGGCGGTCCTCACCGGCAAACGCATCGTCGTCGCCACGGCGACCAAGGCATTGCAGGATCAACTCGCAGCCAAGGACCTTCCGTTCCTCGAAGCGCACCTCGACCGACCCTTCGACTGGGCCGTGCTGAAGGGTCGCAGCAACTACATCTGCATGCAGCGAGTGCGTGAGATGCAAGCGACGGGCGCCGGTCAGGGCCAGTTGGAGATCGAGGAGTTCGCGGCGACCACCAAGGTCGAGATCAAGCGTCTGGTCGAGTGGTCGGGCACGACCAAGACCGGCGACCAGGCCGATCTCACATGGTCACCCGAAGATCGCTCGTGGCAGGCCGTCAGCGTCGGCAGCGACGAGTGTCCTGGCGGTACGAAGTGCCCGATGGGCTCGGTGTGCTTCGCCGAACTGGCTCGGGCCCGGGCTTCGGTGGCCGATGTGGTCGTGGTCAACCTGCACCTGTATGGCCTCAACGTGGCCAGTGGCAATGTGCTCCTGCCCGAGCACGAGGTCGTCGTGATCGACGAGGCGCACCAACTCGAAGACATCATGAGCGACACGGTCGGCGTGCAGATCGGCCCCGGTCGGTTCACCAACCTCGCGGCAGTCGTGCGCCGGGTGATCGACGACCCGGCGATCGTCGGTGGTCTTGTCGAGGCTGCGCCGGCCATCCGCGAAGCCCTGCGACCGTTCACCGGCGAGCGACTGGCCAAACCGTTCCCCGACGCCATCCAGGATGCGCTGATCGACGCGCGGGGCCGCATCGAGAAGGCGCAGTCGGCACTCCGAACCATCAACACCGACGTGCCCGAGGCCCAGCAACGCAAGCTCCGCGCCCAGCAGGTCGCCACTCGCGTGCAGGAGCAGATCGACATCGCACTCGGCCCCCACGAAGGCTACGTCGCGTTCGTCTCCGGGAGCCCGGATCACGCTCGCCTGGAGATCGCTCCGCTCGATGTCGGGCCGGTGCTGTCGGCGGGCGTCTGGACGAAGCGGACGGCCATCCTCACCAGCGCGACCTTGCCCGCCACCCTTGCCCACCGAGTTGGCCTGCCGGAGCACTCGTACACCCAGATCGATGTCGGGAGCCCCTTCGACTACGGCCACAACGCACTGCTCTACTGCGCCCTGCACCTCCCCGATCCACGGTCACCGCAGTTCGCCTCGGCGGTGCACGACGAGCTGGCAGCCCTCATCACCGCTGCCGGCGGCCGCACCCTGGCGCTGTTCACGAGCTGGAAGGCGATGGATGCCGCCGCTGCCGCGGTGAAGGAGCGCGTCGACGTGAAGATCCTGACGCAGCGAGACTTCCCGAAGACCGCACTCGTCAAAGCGTTCACCGACGACGAATCGTCGTGCCTGTTCGCGACCGCAGGCTTCTTCCAGGGTGTCGACATCCCCGGGCGAACGTTGTCACTGGTCACGATCGACCGCATCCCGTTTCCTCGTCCCGACGACCCGTTGCTGACAGCGCGCCGCGAACTGCTCGGCGCAGCCGCGTTCGGCGAGATCGACCTACCGAGGGCAGCGATGCTGCTGGCCCAGGCCACGGGCCGCCTGATCCGCAATGCGACCGACCGTGGTGTGGTCGCGGTGTTCGACCCGCGCCTCGGAAAGGCCAGCTACCGCTGGCAGGTCGTCAACGCCCTGCCGCCGATGAAGCGAACGCGTGAACGCAGCGAGGTCGAGGCCTTCCTTCGGGAGATCACCGCGTAGGCGGGTACAGTCCCCCGTCGTGGGGCAACTCGTCAGCGTCGTATCGGTGGATGGCGTCGCCACGATCACGCTCGATTCGCCCTCTAATCGCAACGCGCTCTCGCAGCAACTGCTGATCGACCTCCACCACGCGCTCGACGTCGCCGAGCAAGAACGTGCTCGGGTGATCGTGCTGACCCACACGGCACCCGTGTTCTGCGCAGGCGCAGACCTCAAGGAGCGCTCCACCGGCAGGGTGGACTCCACGTCGTTCGTGGGCGCCCTCGAACGCCTTTCGACGACTACGGCGGCCGTGATCGCCGCGGTCGATGGTCCGGTACGAGCCGGTGGCATCGGGTTGATGGCAGCATGCGACCTCATCGTGGTGAACCCGTCGATCACGTTCGCCTTCACCGAAGTTCGGATCGGCGTCGCTCCGGCGATCATCACCGGGCCGATCCTGCAGCGCTGCGGTTGGTCGAAGCTTGCAGGCCCATACCTCACTGGCGAGGTTTTCGACGCGGCCCGAGCACTCGACATGGGCCTGGTGACCCACGTCGTCGACGACGTGGCCGCGACCGTTGCAGAGCTCAGCCGGAACGTGCTGCTGGGTGGCCCGAATGCAGTTGCCGCGACGAAGGCGCTGCTGCGCGGCCCGCACACGATGACGGAGCTGCAGGCGATCTCGGAATCACTGTTCACCAGCGACGAGGGCCTCGAAGGAATGGCTGCCTTCGCCGAGAGGCGCCCGCCGCGGTGGGCCCGGTGACCGTCGTTCCCGATCGGGTGTTGCCCGACAGCGACACGTACCGGGCAAACCGTGAGGCGATGCTGGCTCAACTCCGCCAGCACGACGAGCAGTTGGCGATCGTCAACGGTGGCGGCGGCCCGAAGTACGTCGAGCGACATCGGCAACGCAACAAGCTGCTGGCTCGCGAACGGGTCGAGGCCTTGCTCGACATCGAGTCGCCGTTCCTCGAGCTTTCTCCGTTGGCCGCGTGGGGCACCGACTTCCCCGTCGGCGCCGGGCTCGTGACCGGGATCGGTGTGGTCGAGGGCACCGTGTGCCTGATCATCGCCAACGACCCAACCGTGCGTGGTGGCGCGTCGAACCCGATGACGATGCGCAAGTCGCTACGCGCCTATCAGATCGCTCGCGAGAACCGGCTGCCCGTCGTCAACCTCGTCGAATCGGGCGGTGCCGATCTGCCGACCCAGAGCGAGATCTTCATCCCCGGCGGCCAGACGTTCCACGACATCACCCAGCTCTCCGCCGAAGGCGTTCCCACCGTCGCCGTCGTGTTCGGCAACTCCACGGCGGGCGGCGCGTACGTGCCCGGTATGAGCGACTACATCGTGATGATCAAGGAACGATCGAAGGTGTTCCTCGGTGGTCCCCCGCTGGTGAAGATGGCGACGGGCGAAGAGAGCGACGACGAGTCGCTGGGTGGCGCCGAGATGCACGCCCGGATCAGTGGCCTTGCCGATTACTTCGCCGTCGACGAGCTCGACGGCATCCGCCTCGGTCGTCAGGTCGTCCGCCGTCTCAACCAGCGAAAGCGCGGTCCCGGCCGGCGTGGAGCGGGACGGCCACCTCGGCTCGATACCGAGCAGTTGCTCGGCATTCCATCTGTCGACCCCAAGGTCCCCTTTGATCCCCGCGACGTGATCGCCCGCCTGGTCGACGACAGCGACTTCGACGAGTTCAAGCCGCTGTACGGCTCGTCGCTCGTCACCGGCTTCGCCGAGCTGCACGGCTACCCCATTGGCATCCTCGCCAACCACCGCGGCGTGCTGTTCAGCGAAGAGGCGCACAAGGCAACGCAGTTCATCCAACTTGCCAACCAGATCGACACCCCACTGGTCTTCTTGCAGAACACGACCGGCTACATGGTCGGCAAGGAGTTCGAGCAGCGAGGCATCATCAAGGACGGCGCGAAGATGATCAATGCCGTCACCAACAGCAGCGTGCCGCATCTCACGATTCACATGGCTGCCTCGTACGGCGCAGGCAACTACGGGATGTGTGGCCGGGCGTTCGGTCCGCGGTTCGTGTTTGCCTGGCCGAATGCCAAGACGGCGGTCATGGGCCCGCAGCAGTTGGCCGGCGTGATGTCGATCGTTGCCAAGCAGTCGGCGGCATCGATGGGTCGGCCGTTCGACGCCGAAGCCGACGAGGCGTTGCGCAAGCAGGTCGAGGAACAGATCGAGCGCGAGTCGCTCGCCCTCTTCATGACCGGTCGGATCTACGACGACGGCATCATCGATCCGCGCGATACGCGCACCGTCCTCGGCATGTGTCTCAGCGTGATCGACAACCAGCCCGTCGTCGGCACTCGCGGCTACGGCGTCTACCGGATGTGACGCGATGATCACCCGAGTCCTCATCGCCAATCGTGGCGAGATCGCCAGCCGCATCATCCGAACCTGCCGGCGCCTTGGCATCGGCACGGTGGCCGTGTTCTCCGACGCCGACACGTCTGCGGCATACGTTCGCCTGGCCGACGTGGCATGGCCGCTCGCCGGCAACGCTGCCTCCGACACATATCTACGCGGCGACCTGCTGATCGCTGCCGCGCTCGCCAGGGGGTGCGATGCCATCCATCCCGGCTATGGGTTCCTGAGCGAGAACGCGGCGTTCGCCCAATCGGTGGTCGACGCCGGGTTGACGTGGATCGGACCGCCGCCGAGCGCGATCGCGGCGATGGGTTCGAAGATCGAGGCGAAGCGATTGATGCGCACCTCGGGCGTACCGGTGCTGCCCGACAGCACGGTCGAGTCGTTGGCGGAGATCGGCGTACCGGCGCTGGTGAAGGCCTCGGCCGGCGGTGGAGGGCGGGGCATGCGCATCGTGCGCGACATGGCCGAGCTCACCGACGCCGTTGCCGCAGGTGAGCGCGAAGCCAAGGCGGCGTTCGGTGACGGCACCGTCTTCGTGGAGCGGTTCGTCGAGGGCGGTCGCCACATCGAGATCCAGGTGTTCGCCGACCAGCACGGCAACATGGTGTCGCTGTTCGAGCGCGATTGCACGGTGCAGCGCCGGCATCAGAAGATCATCGAGGAGTCACCCTCACCCGCGGTCGATGATGCCCTGCGTGCGGCGATGAGCGCCGCAGCCATCTCGGCGGCGCGTGCAGTCGGCTACGTCGGCGCAGGCACCGTCGAGTTCCTGGTCGACGGTGACGGCACCTTCTCGTTCCTGGAGATGAACACGCGCCTGCAGGTCGAGCACCCGGTGACCGAGATGGTGACCGGGCTCGATCTGGTCGAGCTGCAACTCGCGGTTGCCGCCGGCGAGCCACTGCCCCCGGCCGCCCTTCAGGCGACGATCACGGGCCACGCCATCGAGGTTCGGCTGTGTGCGGAGGACCCCTACAACGGCTATCTGCCGAGCTCAGGCACGTTCCGGCGGATCGAGTTCCCCGACATCGATGGCGTGCGGGTCGACAGTGGTGTGGTCAGTGGATCGGTCGTCAGCCCGTTCTACGACTCGATGATCGCCAAGATCATCGCCCACGCCCCGACGCGGGCCGGGGCGATCAACAAGCTCCAACGCGCCCTCGGGCAGGCGCACCTCATCGGGCCGAACACCAACCGTTCCCAATTGCTCGGCCTCCTTCCGAAGCTGTCGGATGATTGGCGCGAGATCGACACGGGATGGCTCGATCGCAATCCACCCGCCACACCAGAGATCGAACCTGCCTACGCCGCTGCCGCGGCGTTGGCGTGGGCGCGAACACAACGGCAGGCGATGACGGAGTTGCCGTCCGGCTGGCGCAACAATCCCAGCCAACTGCAACAGGTCCGGGTCGGGGCCCACGACGTGCGGTACCGCCGCGATCGAAGCGGCGCTGTGGCGGAGGCGTTCGTCGACGGAGTCGCAGTCACCGAAGCCTGGCTTGGCGCGTTGGACTTCATCGAGACCGAAATCGACGGCGATGTGGTGTTCGTGTCGCGTGGCCAGTACCGATTCGTGGTCCCACCCCGCTTCTCGCCGCCCGACGATGCCGGGCGCGCCGGGTCGACCGTGGCGCCGATGCCCGGATCGATCCTGCGGGTGCTCGTCGATGTCGGCGACGCGGTCGTGGTCGGGCAGCCGTTGCTGGCGATGGAAGCGATGAAGATGGAGCACCAGGTGGTGTCGCCGGCGACCGGCACGGTCGTCGAGGTGTTCGTCAGCTCGGGCCAGCAGGTGGATTCCGGCCAGCCGCTGGTGAGGATCGAATCGTCGTGAGCCGCGACCGCGCGATCCGCATCGCCAACTGCAGCGGGTTCTTCGGCGATCGGTTGTCAGCAGCGCAGGAGATGGTCGACGGCGGCGACATCGACGTGCTCACGGGTGACTGGTTGGCGGAACTGACCATGCTGATCCTGCACAAGCAGCGAGCCCGCAACAGCGAGCTCGGGTATGCCGCCACCTTCCTCACCCAGATGGAACAGGTGCTCGGGAGCTGCATCGACGGAGGGATCAGGGTCGTCAGCAACGCAGGAGGGCTGAACCCGGCCGGTTGCGCGGTGCGTGTGCGCCAGATCGCCGAGCGACTCGGTATCACCGCGTCGGTTGCCCACATCGAAGGCGACGACCTGATGCCTCGCCTCGACGGGCTCCGACCACAGTTGACCAACCTCGACACCGGCGCCCCACTGTCGGCCGATCCCGTTTCAGCCAACGCCTATCTCGGCGGCTGGGGCATCGCTGCCGCACTCGACGCCGGCGCCGATGTGGTGGTCTGTCCGCGCGTCACGGATGCCTCGCTGGTGGTCGGTCCCGCCGCCTGGTGGTGGAACTGGGACCGCGACGATTGGGATGCGTTGGCAGGCGCGGTGGTTGCCGGGCACGTGATCGAATGCGGGGCGCAAGCGACTGGGGGCAACTACAGCTTCTTCGCGGAGATCCCCGATCCCACCCGCCCACTCGGGTTCCCCATCGCCGAGGTCGACCACGACGGATCCTGCATCGTCACCAAGCACCCGGGCACTGGCGGTCTCGTCAGCGTGGGCACCGTCACGGCGCAGCTGCTGTACGAGATCGGCGGCCCGCACTACCTGAATCCCGATGTCGTTGCCGACTTCAGCACGATCCACGTCTCCAAAGCCGGGCCAGACCGAGTGCGCATCAGCGGGACACGCGGCGCACCGGAGCCGGCCACGACCAAGGTCTGCATCAACTACGAAGGCGGGTATCGCAACCGGGTGTCGTTCGTGCTGACCGGGTTGAACCAGCACGAGAAAGCAGAGTGGGTCGAGTCGGCGCTGTTCGCACGGATGGGCGGCAAGGACCGCTTCGACGAGGTCGACGTTCGCTTCGTCGCCGCCCCTGCCGACGCGATCGGTCAAGAGGCGTCGTCAGGAAGGCTGCACATCGCGGTGAAGTCGGCCGACGAGCGCGTGGTCGGCCGAGCATTCTCATCCGCTGCGATCGAACTGGCGCTGGCCAACTATCCCGGCTTCTTCGTCTCGGCGCCGCCCTCAGAGGCACAGGCGTTCGGTGTCTACTGGCCTGCCCTCGTCGCCAACGACGAGGTCCATCAGGTCGTGGTCTTGGCAGACGGCCGCCGGATCTCGATCGAACCGTCGCCGACCGTGTCAGCCGATCGATCGTCGACAGCGGCCGGCCACGACGAGGTCGCACCCGTCGGGCCTGCGCCGGGTGAGCCCCTGGGTGCGTACTTCGGGGCCCGTTCGGGCGACAAGGGCGGGAACGCCAACGTCGGCATCTGGGCGATCGACGCCGCTGGGTACGCCTGGCTCGACGCCAACCTCACCACCGAGGCAGTCGGTGCGCTGATCCCAGAAGCCGCCGGCCTGGCGACCCACCGCTACGAACTGCCCAACTTGTTGGCCCTCAACTTCGTGATCGTCGGCTACCTCGGCGAAGGCGTGGCCTCGAGCACGGCGTTCGACGCCCAGGCCAAAGGCCTCGGCGAATACCTCCGCGCCCGCCCCTGGCCCCCGCCCCGCTGACGCGTCCAACGCTGGGTCGGGGAGGCCGCAACTATGGCAGGAGGCGGTAGCCGATGCCGCGGGCGGTGACGATCAACTTCGGTTCGTCCGGCTGATCCTCGATCTTGACGCGCAGACGGCGCACATGGGCGTCGACGAGACGGCTGTCGCCGAGATACTCGTAGCCCCAGACTCGCTCGAGCAGCTGATCTCTCGACAGGACCATGCCCACGTGGTCGGCGAACTCGCACAACAGGCGGAACTCGGTCTTGGTCAGGCTCAGTTCGCGCCCGGCCTTCATGGCAATGCCCTGCTCACGACGCAGTTCGACGTCGCCGAAGCGGCTGGCCGGGGCCAGCGACGGCACATCGTGCAGGTGCACACGGCGCAGCGCAGCGCGGATCCGCGCCGCCAACTCCTTCGGGACAACTGGTTTCGTCACGTAGTCGTCGGCGCCGGCCTCCAAACCCGCAACCAGGTCGTACGTGTCGGCTTGAGCCGTGACGATGATGATGGGCACGATGCTGGTGGCACGCAGGTTGCGACATACCTCAAAACCACTCATATCAGGTAACCGAAGATCGAGTAACACCAGGTCAGGCTCCCGATCGGCAAAAGCAGCCAGCCCGGAACGGCCATCCTCGGCCTGGCGAACCTCGTATCCCTCGTCCTCGAGGGCCAGGCTCAGCGCCAGCCGAATGGCATCGTCATCTTCGATGAACAACAGAGAATGCACCTGGAGAACCTACTCGCCGTCAACACCACGCCCGCCGAATGCAGGACGCGACCCCAATACCTACTCACTGTGGTCATTCTGTTACAGAAAACGCACACTCGCCGCGTTGTCCCGTCACATTGGTACGTCACGATAGCCACTGTTCACGCTGCCCCGGTGGGGTACCTACCTCCCCCTGGTACTCCACCGGCAGCGCGGAACAGTGCGGGCAGCACATCCTTGACCGTCGCATACGTAGGAGGCTGCAAGTTGTTGACACCGATCCTGACTGCGCATACCGATACATATCGCCACGTCACCATGATCGGTGTCGCCGGCCCGATCATCAATTGTGAACAAGCCATGTCGATCCGTAGTACGTGCCTGATCGGCCCGCAGTCCTACGGCTTGGTCATCAACCTGTCGGGTGTTTCGCTGCTCGCCGAAGTCGGACTCGATGCGTTGCGCGATGTCGCTCGCATCTGCGCCGGACGTGGCCAACAGCTGGTCTTCGTGTGCACGGAACTGATGCTGCGCAGCGAACTGATCCTGGCCGACCTCGACACCCTCGCTCCCGTGCTGCAAAGCGAAGAGCAGGCCGTACCGCTGGTCAGCATCGCCGCCTGAGCGCATCCGCCACCTCGCGGCGGCTGCAGATCGGGCACACTGTGCCCGTGGCCGATCGTCAACGACGCTCCTTACGTCTTCGGACTCGTGTCACCTTGTTCTTCGGCGTGACCGCGCTGGTCGCCGGCCTGGCGTTGGCCGTGGTCACCTACGGCGTCGCCCGCAACTTCCTCGTGCAGCAACGGTCCGACGTGATCCTCACCCAGGCAGTCGCCAACGCCACGTCGGTGCGGGCGACCTTGTTGCAGCAGAATCCGGCACCCACCGATTCAGAGATCCGAGCACTGGTGCTCAGTCTCAAGCGGAGCAGTGAGGGCTACGCACTCTTGAACGTCGCAGGCAAGGATCCGTTGCCTTCCAACGCCGCCTTTCCCGGAACCGCGTATCCGCAGGACCTCATGGACTTCGTGAAGCGCGGTGGAAGCGCGACGCAGCGATTCAGCGTCGATGGCGACCCGTACATCGCAGTTGGTCTCAGCATTCCGGCAGCGAATGCCCAGTACTACGAGGCCATTCCGCTTCGGGATACCGATCGCGCCCTGCGTGCCATCGGTACAGCTCTGGGCATCGGTGCAGCGGTGACCACGATCTTCGCCGGCGCCCTCGG
>JANPOJ010000065.1:0-2695 GCA_031427935.1 Ilumatobacteraceae bacterium
CATTGGCGCCTTCTGCCAGCCGCGGCGTCTGACCTGACGCGCTTGGCCGGTACTAGCACCTATGACCAATTGCTTCATCGGGGCAATTGGTGTGAACTGACGGTTGGGGGCGCATCAGAGTGCCGAAAGGGTCTTCATGACGCGCAGTAACCGGATCAGAAGGGCCATCGCCTCGGTGCTCGTCGCCGTCGTTGCCCTGCCAGTAATCGGCGGAATCGCAAGCGCGGTCCCGCCGCCCGCTCCCACACTGCTTGCGCCGGCAGACGGCGCGAGCGTCACGCTTCCTTTGACGATCTCCTGGTCGCAGGTGGCCGGAGCCGGTGGCTACAACTGGGAGGTCAGCCTGTCGTCGGGCTTCACATCCGTGATCGAGAGGAATCCCGTTTTGCTGGTCGGCCTGGCAACGACTCCAGACATCGTCAGCGGCCTGGCGAATGGGACGTATTTCTGGCACGTTCAGGCGGTCAGCCCCGCCGTCGAACCGGGGGCATGGTCGTCACCTCGAAGCTTCACCGTCACTGGTGCCGGTGCCGGCGTGCCTGGCACTGCAACCCTGAACCCACCGCTGAACGCAACGCAGTTCCACTCGTGGGAAAACTTCACCTTCACGTGGAGCTCCGTGCCCGGCGCCGTCGGTTACATCCTCCAGGAATCGACCGACCCGACCTTCCCTGTCGACACGAGGGTGCGCCAGGTCAGCATCAACGGTCCGACCGAAGTGGTCTCGTTCAATCCGAGCATCCAGGGGGCCTTCAAAGCACGCGTCATCGCGGTGAGCGCGAATGGCCTGATGGGCACGCCGTCGAACCTGGTCGATTTCAGCGTGCTCGACAGCAACCCGTTCCCGGCCGGGCCGACGCTGGTAACGCCGACGAGTGGCACATCGCAGCAACTGCCGGTGAATCTCTCCTGGACGCATGTACCGAACCACCAGGATCTCGGCTACCAGATCCAGATCGCCACGAACTCATCGTTCACCAACATCGAGGCGACGTACCAAGTCACCGAAAACCAGAAGATCGCGTCATCGCTGACGACGGGCACCAAGTTCTGGCGGGTGCGTTCGCAGCACGGCTACATCGGCTCCGTCGAGGCCTACACAGCCTTTTCGGCCACCGGCACATTCACGGTCCTGGCGACGCCGCTGCGGATGGGTGCGGTCACGTTCCCGGCGACCAAGTTCAGCGGCGGCGAAGCTCTGGGCACGCTGGAGCTCACCGGCGCAGCGCCCGCGGGTGGTGCCACCGTCACGCTGACGGCCAGCAACCCAAGCCTGTTGCCTGAGCTTCCCGCGTCGAGGCAGATTCCTGCTGGCACCTCGTCGATCCAGGTACTCGTCGCCCCCACGGGCTTCCCCAACTCACTCAGGCCAATGCGCATCGGATCTGTCACGACGCCGACGCTGGTGACGATCACCGCGTCCTACAACGGATCGTCGGTGTCCACGACGATCACCATCCTGCCTCCGCGGTTGAACGACACACCGTTCCAGTTGTTCCCGCAAAATGCCACGGGTGGCGCTGACATGCTGGGGATCGTCGACCTCGAGGTCGGCTGCTTCGCGGGGTCCTGCGATGGTCTCGCGCCTCCGGGAGGATTCTTGGTGAACCTGTCGAGTTCGTCGCCGTCCGCAACCGTGCCCGCGACGATGACCATCCCTGCCGGCGCGGGTGGCGACCAGTTCCCGATCCACACGACACCCGTGACGACGCTGACGATCGTGACGATCACCGCTCGCGCCGGGGGCGTGACCGCCAACTGGCAGATCAGGCTCACGCCACCGCCTGCGCCCGACACGTTCACTCTGAACCCGGTCGATACGGTGAGTGGCTCCAGCGGGAGCATTCGGATTCCGTTGGCCTCGATCTTGGGACACGACCAGCTCGTACAGGTGACAAGCAGCAACCCGCAGGTCGCCTCGGTGCCCGCCTTCGCCACCATCCCGGCCTCGACCGAATTCGGCGGGTTCGCCATCACGACGAGCGCGGTGACCACTCGCACGGTTGTCACCATCACCGTCACGGGTGGCGGCGTGACCCGCTCGGCTGATCTCGTCGTCCATCCCAGCCTGCCGACACTGACCGGCTTCACCGTCAGTCCGACCAGTGTCCAAGGGGGAACGGCGGCCACCGGAACTGTCACCCTCGACAGCGCTGCGCCAACCGGCGGGCTCGGCGTCAGCTTGAGCAGCTCCCTCCCCGGCGCGGCCAGCGTTCCGGCAACGGTCACCGTTCCGGCGGGCGCCACGAGCGCATCGTTCACGGTGACCACGTTCCCGGTCGACAACACGACCGCTCAACTCACCGCAGCCCTCGGCAATACGACGCTGTTCGCGGCGCTGAGCATCACGCGTGCTTCGTCCATAACGCTGACGTCACTGACGCTCAGCCCGATCAGCGTGGTTGGAGGAGCATCGTCGACCGGCACCGTGAGCCTCAGCGCCGCTGCGCCAACCGGTGGCGCAGTCGTGTCACTCTCCGACAACTCAGCGGCGGCCTCCGAGCCGGCCAGCGTCACGGTCCCCTCCGGGTCGACGAGCACAAGCTTCACCGTGACAACGTCAGCAGTCTCGACCCAGACAGCGGTGAACATCTCAGGATCGTTCGGCGGCGCAACGGCAAGCGCCACATTGACTGTCAATCCGCTTGCCGCACCGACGCTGCAGACCCCGGCCAATGCCGCCACCGCAGTAGCG
>JANPOJ010000066.1:0-1721 GCA_031427935.1 Ilumatobacteraceae bacterium
ACAGCAAGGGAACCACGGGCGGCACCACCGCCCCAGCCGGCACCGCAGCCGCCGGAGCGATCAAGCAGGGTGGCACGCTGCGCATCGCCGCCCAGAAGCCGGCTGGTCCGCTCGACCCGGTCGCCATGGCCGACCTCGGCACGTACACGCCCGTCGTGACGGCGTTCGAATACCTGGTCGACATCCTCGGTGCCGAGGTCAAGCCGATGCTCGCCGAGAAGTGGGCGCCGAACGCCGACGGCAGCGTGTGGACCTTCAACTTGCGCAAGGGCGTGAAGTGGCACGACGGCACGCCGTTCACCGCCGCCGACGTCGTGGCCACGATGGATCGCTTGGCCGGCAGCAACCTGAAGGCGTCGATCGCCGCCGGCTCAGCGAAGGCCATCGACGACTTCACGGTCGAGATCACCCTCCTCAGCCCCGATGGGCAGTTCCCGCAGCAGGTCGGCGCGTACAACCCGCAGTCGGTCATCACGCCGAAGGACTTCGTGCTCGGCACCACGCTCGACAAGCGCCCCACCGGCACCGGCGCCTTCAAGCTGACCAAGTACGACCCGGCCACGGGCGCCACCTACGAGGCCAACACCGAGTGGTGGGGCGGCAAGCCGTTCCTCGACAAGCTGGAGTTCATCTTCAGTGACGACCTCGCCACCCAGGTCTCGGGTCTGCAGGGCGGTGCGGCCGACGCGATCGTGCAGTTCTCGGTGGTCGGCGGCGACGCGGTGCTCAACGACAGCAACCTCACTGTCGGGATCATTCACGGCTCCGCGCACCGTCAGATCTGGATGAACACCCGCGAGGGCGATTTCACCGACGTCAGGGTCCGCCAGGCAGTTGCCCTCGGTATCGACCGACAGGCGTTGATCGACAACGTGCTGAAGGGCAAGGGTGACATCGGCAACGATCACCCCATCTCGCCGATCTACCCGTTCTTCGACGCTGCGCAGACGCAGCGGGCGCGCGACGTGGAAGGGGCCAAGAAGTTGCTGGCCGATGCGGGCAAGGCCGGGATGAAGGCGACGATGTACTTCCCCAAGCTGCAGGAGATCCCGCAGCTCGCCCAGCTGATCCAGAGCCAGCTGAAAGACATCGGCATGGAAGTGACGCTGAAGCAGGAAGCGGTCGTCGACGGCGAGGAGTGGTGCAAGGTGTACGACTCGAAGATCGAGCCGGCCGGCTGCGATGGCGGCATGGACTTCGGCATCGTCGACTACGGCCCGCGCGGCGTGCCCGACGTCTACCTCGTCAAGGCCTACGCCACCGGCGAGTGGAACTCGGCGCACTACATCTCCGAGCCGTTCCGAGCAGCCGTCAAGAAGTACCAGTCGTCGCTCGACCTCGATGGGCAGAAGACGGCGATCAAAGACATCCAGAAGATCGCCAACGAGGATGTGCCGTACGTGATCCCGTACTTCTACAACTCGCTGTATGCCACATCGAACAAGGTGACGGGCATCGTGGTCACCGGCCTCGGTCACTTCTACTGCGGCAAGGCCGGCTTCACGGCCTGAGCCTCGGCTCCAATCAAATAAGGTCTGGCCTGTGTGGTCGCCGCCTCGGTGTGGCGTCGGCACAGGCCAGACGGCTATACCGAATTGTTCGCATCCGATCGAACTGACGAAGGAGGACGATGGGCCGGTTCCTGCTGCGGCGCCTAGCGTCGGCCGTGGTCACGCTGTGGCTGCTGGCAACGATCGTGTTCCTGATCGTCAACGTCATTC
>JANPOJ010000067.1:0-11810 GCA_031427935.1 Ilumatobacteraceae bacterium
TGACGGTCGTCGACGCCACCAGCGCCCGATTGACCCCCGACTCGTTCCGTTCGCTGATGTCGCGCCTGACGGTCGACGGCGCCACACCGGAGATCGTCGCCAACGAGTTCACCGGGAATGCCGGGACGTGATCACGGTCTCCGATCTGTCCAAGCGGTTCGGGCGCACGACAGCGGTTGATCATCTCAGCTTCGAGGTCAGGCCGGGCACGGTCACGGGTTTCCTCGGACCCAACGGTTCGGGCAAGAGCACGACCATGCGGTGCATGCTCGGGCTCGATCGCCCCGACACGGGCGGTGCTTCGTTCGATGGTCGGGCCTATCGGCAACTGTCGTCGCCTCTGCACGAGGTCGGTGCGCTGCTGGATGCCGGCTACGTGCACCCCGGCCGCAGCGGGCGCAACCACCTGCGTTGGTTGGCCGCATCGAATGGGCTGCCCAAGGCTCGCGTCGACGAGGTGCTCGACCTCGTCGGTCTGCGCTCTGTTGGTGGCCGACGGGTGAAGACGTATTCGCTCGGCATGCGTCAGCGACTGGGGCTGGCCGGGGTGTTGTTGGGCGATCCCCACACCGTGGTGCTCGACGAGCCGGCCAACGGTCTCGACCCCGAAGGCATCCGCTGGATTCGTGATGTGTTGGTGCACCTCGCCTCGCAGGGTCGCACCGTGCTGGTCAGCAGCCACCTGCTGTCGGAGATGGCCCAGATGGCCAACGACCTCGTCGTGATCGGCCAAGGTCGCCTGATCGAGCAATGCTCGGTGCCCGAGTTCGTGGAGCGTCATGCCGATCGGTGGGTGAGGGTCAAGAGCCCCGGCGTCGCCGCGTTGGTCAGCGCCGCCACCGGGCAAGGTGCGCAGGCCAGCATGATCGACGCGACCACTGCCGAACTGCGCGGCATCACCACGGTCGAGGTCGGCGAACTGGCGGCGCGCTGCGGCATCGTGTTGCACGAGTTGTCGCCGCAGACCGGCTCGCTGGAGGATGCGTTCCTGCAAGCCACGGCGACAGCGCAGGAGTTCGCGGGCCAGCCGGTGGTGGCGTCGTGATCAACACCATCCGCAGCGAGTGGATCAAGCTCCGCACCGTGCGGATGAACCTCATCCTGTTCCTCCTCGCCGTCGCCTTCCCCGTGATCGTCTCGGTCCTGGTCGCCGCGCTGGCCGATGTGACCGACCTGAAAGCATCCGACATCGCCGGGTTGGTCACCGGCTCGTCGGTAGTCACCGCATTGCTGCTCGGTGTCGTCGGCGCAGTGTCGATCAGCGCCGAGTTCGCTCACGGCACGATCCGCCCGACGTTCGCGGCCACGCCGAAACGCGGTCGCGTGTTGATCTCCAAGGCCGTGGTCATTGCCGTGTTCGCCGCCGTAGCCGAAGCCCTCGTGGTGCTGTTCTGCTTCGCAGTGTCGTCGGCCATCGCCAAGTCGCGCGGCGTGCCGGTGTCGCTCAGCGGCGAGCCCGAGGCCAGGGCCGCGCTGATTGGGATCGTCGTGTTCGCCGTGATCGTCAGCCTGCTCGGCTTCGGCCTCGGCATGGTCATTCGCAACACGCCCGCCGCAGTCGCGATCCTCATCCTGTGGCCGCTGGTGGTCGAGAACATCATCTTGGCGATCCTCTCTGCGGCGGGTGTCGACCATCCGCAGAAGTTCCTGCCGTACATCTCCGGGTTCGGTCTCGGGGACCCCAATGCTGCGACCTCCGACAATCTCGGTCGCGTGGCCGGCGGCCTGTACTTCGCGGCGGTCACCGCTGTGGTCGCTGTTGTCGGCGCGGTCGTGACAGCGCGTCGCGACGCCTGAACCCCTACCGGGCGCGGATGTCGAGGCTGTCGCGCTTCAGGATCGTGTACTTGCGCTCGTGCTGATCGATCCAGCCGAGGCGGATGAAACTGGCGATCGCCTTGTTGACCCGTTCGCGAGATGCACCGACCATGCCGGCCAACTCCTCCTGCGTGACGGGGAGGATGAAGTCGTCGTCGCCTTCGGAGAGCTCGAGCAAGCGCTTCGCCGTGCGGCCGGTGACGTCGAGGAACACGCTGTCGGCCAGTGCCTCGTCGGCGACGCGCAGCCGTTGGGCGAGCAACCGGGTCACGCCCCAAAGCAGGTGCGGATCACCGCGGAACGCCTCCATCACCGGTTCGAACGGAATGGTCAGCACGGCCGACGGCTCGAGCGCTCTGGCCATTGCCGAACGTGGGCCGCCGTCGAGCATCGCCATCTCACCGAGCAGATCGCCGGGCTCCATCAGGGCAACCACGGTCTCGCGGTGATCGATGGGGTTGGCGATCGCAATGGCCAGACGGCCGCGCAGCACGAGATGCAACGAGTCGGCGATGTCGCCTTCGTGGAACAACACGTCGCCGCGGATCAGTTGCTGCTCGCGGCCTGCGGCTGCAATCGGTGCCAGCACCTCGTACGGCGCATCGGCGAAGAATTCGGTCTGAGCAAGGAGGTCTTCGTGAGCCATGTGCGTCGAACGGTACTACCCTCGCCGGTCGTGTCGCTCCCCGCAGCAGAGAATGTGTGGACCATCGTGGTCGCGGGTGGCACCGGATCGCGCATGGGGTGGCCCAAGCAGTACGAGCAGGTCGGGTCGCGACGCGTGATCGATCACGCTGTCGAGGCGGCCCGCGCGGTCAGCGACGGCGTGGTCGTGGTGGTTCCCGCCGCCGACGTTGCGACCGAAGGTGGCGTGGCCGGCGGGGCGACGCGCAGCGACTCGGTGCGCGCCGGTCTCGCCGCAGTTCCCCCGACAGCCACGATCATCTGCGTGCACGATGCTGCCCGCCCGTTTGCCTCGGCCGAACTGTTCGCCGCGGTGATCGGGGCGATCTCGCACGGCGCCGACGCTGCCATTCCCGGCACTGCGGTGACCGACACGATCAAGCGGATCGACGACGACGGCATCGTCATCGAGACCCCGCCGCGGTCGGCGTTGGTCGCCGTGCAGACCCCGCAGGCCTTCCGTGCCTCGGTGCTGCGGTCTGCCCACGCCAGCGGACGCGATGCCACCGACGACGCCGCGCTGGTCGAGATCTGTGGTGGGCGGGTCGTGGTGGTCGCCGGCGATCAGAACAACCGCAAGATCACCCATCCCGACGACCTCGCCTGGGCGCGGGAACTGGCCGAGAAGGAGGGCCGATGAACGTACGGGTCGGACAGGGCTTCGACATCCACCGCTTCAGCGACGACCCGGCGCGACCCATGGTGCTGGGTGGTGTGGTGTTCGACGGGGTTCGCGGCCTGCACGGCCACAGCGACGCCGACGTGATCGCCCATGCCGTGGCCGACGCCCTGTTGGGCGCCGCCGGTCTCGGCGACATCGGCGAGCACTTTCCCGACACCGACCCGCGGTGGAAGGACGCCGACTCGTTGGTGTTGCTCGCCCACGCAGGCACACTGGTACGCGCCGATGGATGGACCATCGGCAATGTCGACTGCTCGGTGGTGTGCGACTCGCCGAAGTTGGCGCCGCATCGAGCCGAGATGCAATCGAAGTTGAGTCAGGCTTGTGGCGCACCGGTCACGGTGAAGGGGCGCCGCTCCGAAGGGCTCGGCGCTCTCGGACGCCAGGAAGGCATCGCCTGCTGGGCGGTTGCCGTGATCACGAAGGAGTAGTGCAGATGGCAGGACGACAGGCGAGCGGTGCCGGTGGGCGGCGCAGTTCCCAGCCGCGCCCGGCCGCACCGAAGGGACGTGGTGCAGCGGCAGGCAAAGGCCGCGCAGCACCCGTCGCCAAGGGTCGCGGCGCGCCGGCCCCGCGGGCACGGGCCGGCGCGGCCGGCAAGGGTCGCGGGGCACCGGAGCGTTCGTCGTCGCGCCAGTTCGCCTCACGCGGGGCTGGCCGCACGGGTCGCATCGTTGCGCCAGGCGAAGAACGGCGCAAGCCCGAGAAGTCCCTCGGCGGCGAGCAGGTCGAGGGCCGCCAGGCCGTGCGCGAACTGCTGATCGCCGGCAAGCGCAAGGTCCAGGAGGTGTGGGTCGCCACCGACCTGCTGGAAGGCGAATCAGCCAGCGACATCGTCACCGACATCGTCGAGATCGCCCGCAGTGTGCGTGCCCCGGTGCAGGAGGTCAATCGCAAACGACTCGAGGCCAAGGCCCGCAGCGAGGCACCGCAGGGCGTCATCGCCTTCGCCGCGCCGTTGCTGGAAACCGACCTGGCAGACCTGATCAAGCGTCGGCCCGGCAAGGCGCCATTCCTCGTTGCCGTCGATGGGGTCACCGATCCCGGCAACCTCGGCGCCATGCTGCGCTGCTGCGATGGTGCGGGCGTCGATGGCGTGGTGTTGCCCCGCCACCGCGCCGTACACATCACCCCGACGGTCGCCAAGTCGGCCGCTGGTGCGGTCGAGCACGTGCCCATGGCGTTGGTCGGCGGCCTGCCCGCGGCGCTGGCCCGCATCAAGGATTCGGGGATCTGGGTGATCGGCCTCGACGACGGCGCCGACCGCGACCTGTTCGACATCGGTGATCTGGCGCTCGAGGGCGTGTGCCTGGTGCTGGGCGCCGAGGGCGCTGGGTTGTCGCGCCTGACGCGGGAACGCTGCGACATGATCGTCAGCATCTCGATGTTCGGCCGGCTCAGCTCCCTCAACGTCAGCGCGGCGACCGCGTTGTCGACCTACGAGATCGCTCGCCAGCGCCGCTTGGCGTAACACCGAACGACTATGGCGCGGCCGGCTCGACGGGTACGACCGCTGTGGTGTCGAGCGGCAATCCTTCTTCCGGGATCACCGACGTGTCGATCGGAATGACGACGGGCGGTAGCAAGGTCGTCGACGTCGAGGTGGTCGTCGCCAGTTCCGGCTGCTCGAGACACGTCACCTTGGTGATCTCTTGCGTCTCGAAGCTGAACGTCGCGGTGCTGAGGCTGCCGCCGAACTGATGCACGAAATCGTCGAGCCCGGCCGTATCGCAGTTGCGCTCGACCACCTCGCTGCGGGCCACCTCCCACCCGTTCGACAGCAGCACCCAGTTGTCCTTGCGCACCTCGGTCACGCCGGGCAGCAACAGGCTGGCCCGCTGCGGGTTGGGGATCAACGAGAACCACACCACCGCGTCGCCGAGCAGATCCGCGGCGACGACGCATTGGTTGATCTCGGCCAGCCGGCCGCACGTGATCTGGCCCGGGGTTCCGGCTTTCACCGCCATGGTGCGGGTTGCATCGAGCGTCAGCTGCATCTCCGTGCTGGCCGCGCCGTCGATCATGGCGAAGCCCGGTTCGGCCTGGATGCTGTACACCGGCAGCACCAGGTTGATGCGGTGCTCCGCCGTTGCTGACAGTGCCGGGAGCCCGACGGCCACGCTGTCGTCGCTGCGCAGGAACTGGTGCCACAGGCCGTATGACAGCCCGGCGAGCGCAGCGATGGCCAACCAGAAGCGGAACGAGACGAACTGCCGCATCGGTGCGAGGTTAGGTCAGCTCAGCTGGCTGGCGGTGGCGCTCGCGGCCCGGCCTGCGGCCGCAGCGATCTCATCGAGCACCTCGTCGGTGTGGCCGAGGCCGACGAACAGCGCCTCGTACGCCCCTGGCGCCAGGGCGATGCCCTCGTTCAACATTGCGTGGAAGAACGTGCGGTAGACCCGCTCGTCGGTGGTCTTGGCCTCGACGAAGTTGGCCGGCACTGTGTTGGCGAGTGCCTCACCGCTGCCGAAGTACATCCCCACCAGCGTGCCGACCACCGGGAACCGTGCCGCGATGCCGGCTGACGCACATGCGTCGCCCAGCACCGACGAGAGGCGTTGTGCACGCCGACCGAGCTCGGTGTACACGTCGTCGGTCAATTCGCCGAGCGCCGCCTGACCGGCGGCCGTGGCCAACGGGTTGCCGGCGAGCGTGCCTGCGTGGAACACGGGCCCGAGGGGCGACAACGTCTCCATGATCTCGCGTCGCCCGCCGACGGAGCCGATGGGCAACCCGCCACCGATGACCTTGCCGAACGTGGTCAGGTCGGGCGCGACGTCGTACTTGGCCTGGGCGCCACCGTGACCCAACCGGAACCCGGTGATCACCTCGTCGAACACCAGCAGTGCGCCGACGCGGTCGCACTCGGCGCGCAAGCCCTGCAAGAAGCCCGGGGCCGGGGCCACGACGCCCATGTTGGCCGCGACGGGCTCGACGATCACCGCGGCGACCTGGTCGTCGAGCTGTGGCACGACGTTGTACGGCACCACCAGGGTGTTGGCCACGGCACTGGCCGGCACTCCGGCGGTGCCGGGCAGCCCCAACGTGGCCACGCCACTGCCTCCGGCCGCCAGCAAGGCGTCGGTCGCCCCGTGAAAGTTGCCGTGGAAGATCACCAGGCGGTCGCGGCCGGTGAAGCCCCGCGCCAAGCGGACCGCGGTGCTGGTCGCCTCGGTACCGGAGTTCATCAACCGCACCATGTCGCAGCTGCCGACGCGCTCGGTCATCGCCTCGGCCAGCAGCATCTCGCCGGGGGTGGGCGCGCCGTACGACGTGCCGTTGGCGGCCGCAGCGTTCACCGCAGCGGTGATGACGGGGTGAGCATGCCCGAGGATGATCGCCCCGTAGCTCTGCACCAGATCGATGTACCGGCGGCCCTCGACATCCCAGATGTACGGCCCTTCGCCACGATTGACGATGTACGGCGTGCCACCGACGGCCTTGAAGGCCCGGATGCTGGAGTTGACCCCGCCGGGGATCACCCGGCAGCTGCGTTCGAAGAGTTCGGCGTTGGTGCTCATCGTTGTGTCTCCGCGAACCACCGGGCCAGGTAGGTCAAGATCACGTCGGCGCCGGCTCGCTTGATGGCGGTGAGGTGTTCGAGCGCCACGGTGTCGTGGTCGATCCAGCCGTTGGCAGCGGCTGCCTTCAGCATCGCGTACTCGCCGCTGACGTGGTACGCGGCCACGGGAACGTCGACGTGGGCCCGCACCGCGGCGATCACGTCGAGGTACGACAAGGCCGGCTTGACCATCACCATGTCGGCACCCTGGTCGAGATCGGCGTCGACCTCGACCAGTGCTTCCCGCGCGTTGCGGAAGTCCTGCTGGTACCCCTTGCGATTGCCACCACTGGCGATCTGCACGTCGACGGCGTCCCGGAAGGGCCCGTACAGCCCGCTGGCGTACTTCGCCGAATAGGCCAGGATCGCGGTCGACGTGAAGCCGGCGGTGTCGAGGGCGCTGCGAATCGCCCCGACCTGGCCATCCATCATCCCGCTGGGCGCCACCACGTGTGCGCCGGCCGTGGCCTGGGCAACGGCGATGCGGCCGTAGATCTCCAAGGTGGCGTCGTTGTCGACCGAGGTGTTGGGGTCGTCGGCCGGGCCGTCGAGCACGCCGCAATGGCCGTGATCGGTGTACTCGTCGACGCACAGATCGGCCATCAGCACCATCCGGCCGCTCACGTCGGCCGCCAGATCCGCCAGGCACAACTGCACAATTCCCTCAGGATCGAAGGCTTTCGAGCCGATGGAATCTTTGGTGGAAGGAACTCCGAACAGGATCACGGCGCCGATGCCGAGATCGGCGAGAGCTTGCACCTCGGCGCGCACACTGTCGCGAGTGTGTTGCACCACCCCCGGGAGCGAGACGATGGGTTGCGGTTCGTCGATGCCCTCGCGAACGAACAGGGGCGCTACCAGGTTCGCAGCGTCGAGACGGGTCTCGGCGACGAGGTTGCGCAGGGCAGCCGACGTTCGAAGTCGACGGGGACGTGAAACAGGGAAGTTGCCGGCCACGACCGGGCATCGTAGGCCCTTCGCAGGAGGATTCACGTGGTGATGGACGACAATGCCAACCCCGGCCAACCCGCCAACGGTGCGCAGCTCTTGGCCGAAGTGATCTACGCCGTCGAACAACTGGTGCACGAGCCGTCGGCCTATCCGGCGATCTACGACCTCGCCGTCACGTGCGACCAGTCCGGCTTCCACGAGTCGTCGCTCGTGCTCTACGACCGCTGCCTGCGGATCGCGGCGACCGACGACGATCGTCAGACCGCCTACGCCAACCTCGCGGCCGCGTATCGGGCGGCCGCCGCCGCAGAGCCCGACGCTGCCAAGCGCAGCCGTCACGCCCGCGACGGGTTGTATGCCGCCACCGCGGCGCTCGACCCCGAAGGCAGCCAGCAGCCTCTTCCGACATGCATCGCGCTGGCGCACCGCTCGGTGCTGTTTGCCGAGCTCGGCCATCACGCGTCGGCGCTCAGCGACGCGCGGCGGGCCCGCGATCTGGCCGTGCAACACGGCCTGGTTCGCGAGCAGGTGGTCGCAGCTGTCGGCGAAGTCATCGCCCGGTGGCACTCGTCGCTCGACACGACGGTGCTGACCCTGATCGACGAGGTCAAGGCGTTGGCCGACGATCTCGACATCGACGATTGCCGCCGACCCCTGACTGCTGTCGAGGTCGAGGTGTTGTGGAGCATGGGCCGCTACGACGACGCTCGAGCCGTGCTGCAGCGCGACATCGAGCACCTGCACGCCAAGCTGCACAACCAAACCGCTGATCGTTGGCACCACGTGCGCGCCGGAGTGGATCGACTTCGGCAGGCGTCGGTCGGCGAGGCGGATGCCCTGACCGGGCTCCCGAACCGTCAGTTCCTCGGTCGCTGGTTGCCGGAAGTGCTGTCCAACGATGCCCCGGTGTGCATCGGCGCGTTGAACCTCGACGGATTCGGGCAGGTCAACGAGCGGTACGGCTACGACGCAGGCGATGGCGTGCTGAAAGAAGTCGCCGAGGTGCTCGAACGGATCTGTCGGCGCGGTGATTCCGTGGTGCGCACCAACGGCGACGAGTTCGTGATGGTGCTGCGCGACGCCTCGCCGGGCGATGCCCGCATCGTGTTCGAGCGAATTCGCCAGCTGATCGCAGCCAGGTCATGGGACTCGCTGCCTCCTGATGTGCATCTCAGCGCCTCGGTCGGCGTCACCGTGGGCAGTGGGGCGATGAACTCGCACAGCCTCCTCACTGCGGCGAACGCCGCGCTGCGCCAGGCCAAGCTGGCCGGCAAGGACCGGATCAGCTTTCGTTGAGCACGCGTGATCGGCGGCCACAGATTGCGGCGGGATTGACGCCTACGGCAACGCAGTCGCCAGTAGCGTTGCGGCGATGGCTGCCCAGGCATGGTTCTCGCGAAGTGACATCGAGGTCGTACCGGGCACGTCGGCGGTCTTCCAGCTGACTATCGTCAACCTCGGCGACACCACCGAATCGTTCTCGTTGGCGCCCGTCGGCCTCGCCGCCGGATGGACCACGATCCGGCCCGGCTCCGTCACGCTGTTCGGTGGCTCGCAAGAGGTGGTCGATGTCGAAGTGCATCCACCGCTGCTGCCATCGACCACCGCCGGCCCGACCGCGCTGACCGTGCGTATCGTGCCCCAGAGCGATCCCGACGACGTCGGTTCCTCCGAGACCACGCTGCAGGTCGGCCCGACGTTCACCCGCCGGCTGCACATGCTGCAGCCCGCGCTGCGGGCGCGGCGCACCGCGGTGTACGAGATGATGCTCGAGAACCAGGGCAACACGCAGGCGTCGTGCCGGTTGCACCTGCTCGACCCCACGGGCCGAGTCGACGGTGACTTCGACCCGCCGGCCGCCGGTGTCGAACCCGGCGCCAGCTCGTTGATCCGGCTGAAGGTGCACGCCAACCGGCTGCAATGGGAGCGCCGCTCGCGCACCGTGCAGTTCACCATCGACGCCGACCAACCCGGTTGCCCCACCGCCAGCGCCCCCGTGACCTTCGTGCAGGCGTCGATGGTGCCCGAGCGCCTGTTCGTCCGTCTGGTGGCGACGGCGGCCGTCGTGGCAGCGCTCGCAGGCGTCTGGTTCGGGATCGTCAAGCCGGCCGTCCGTACCGCTGCCGATGATGCCGTGGCCAAGCAACTGCCTGCGGCCATCTCGTCGACGTCGGTGGTCAACGCTCCGGTGATCCCCAACCCCAACGACTCCGTGCCCGTCACGACCGTGGCCGCCGCCCCGCAACCCGTCGTCGAGGAGGGGGTGTTGTTCAGCAAGCTGCTGGCGCCCCCCGCGCCCGCCGGGCAGACGGTTGCCCTGACGGTCGACGTGCCGGTCGGTACGACGTTCCGGCTCACCGACTTCGCACTTCAAAACCCCAACAAGGATGCGGGTTTCGCCGTGCTGCTGAACGGGACCAACGAGCTGTATCGGATATCGCTCAACGATGTGATCGGCGACAAGCGCGTGTCGTGGGTGTCACCGATCGAGGTCGCCGGAGGCACCTCCCTGGTGTTTCAGGAGACCTGCAGCGGCGGCGGCGACCTCTCCGGCAACTGCACCACCACGATGCTCGTCTCGGGCCGCATGGTCGCCGCCACGCCCGCAGCCCCCGCCGGCTGAGCCCGTTCGGTCAGCCGCCAGGCCAATCGGGGGAGGCCGCGTCGAGATCGTCGGCGGGGCGCGAGATGACTCGCAGCACGACCGATGCAGGGTCCGTTCCGGTGCCGGGCGTTTGGGCGACCAGCATGCGGTCGCCGGGGCGTTCGTTGCCCGCCACCGCCATCGAGATCAAGACGTTGCCGGCCTTGTCGGTCTGCACCGTCGTGCCTTGCCCGGCACCGTCGGCCCACAGCAGCGTGATGGTGGCGTTCGAGGCGAAGCCCGCACCGCCGATGCCGATCTCGTCACCGGCGACCACGTCGGTGGCGCTGGCCTGGATGGTCGGCGTGTAGTGCGCATCACCGTCGACGAGCACGCTGGTGTATTGGCCCGTATCGGTGGCCACGACCACGGTCGCCGATCGGTGACCGGCTTCGATGGGGTTGAAGGTGACATCGACGGTGCACCCGGCGCTGATCTCGAGGACCGCGTTGCGGCACTTCGTCTTGACCACCCGGAAGTCTTTCGGGTTCGCACCCTGCACCGACACGGCGGTGACCCACGCCGGAACCAGGCTGACGTTCGAGACGGTGAACGTGTTCGCATCGCTGGAGTCGCCAACCTTCAGCGACTCGAAGTGGTGGTAGCTCTTCTGGTCGGCAGACAACGCCGGCAAGCCACCGGCGCCGGTGATCCGCGACTGCACGTTGAGGGCACCGAACCCGGTCTCGGAGATCTTGATCAAACCGCTGAGCTTGCCTTCGACGCCCGGCGTGAGGATGACCGCAACGCCGCACGACCCGCCCGGCGGCACGGCGTAGCCCTCGGTGCAGTTACCGAAGGTGATACCGAAGTCGGGTTTGGTCGATTCGACCTTGTTCGGCACGAACGAGCCGGGCCCGGCGTTGTACAGCCGCACGAACCACTCTGAGCCGGGCAGACCCACGATGCCGGTGCCGACGTCGATGTCGGCGATCGACAACTGGGGTTGCTGGGTGATGCCCACGACTTGTCGCAGGGAGTTGGGCACCTGCTCGGCCAGCGGGCTGAAGGCAGCCCCGGCGAGCGTGTCGAACACGAGAACTCGCCCGGTGGCCGACAGCTTGGGATGCGCATTGGCTGCTGGGGCCGGCGTGACGCCGTCGGTCAGCACCGAGGCGCGATGGATCTCGGCGATGTCGACATCGGCGACCATGATGTCGCCATCGGTCGCTGCGCCGCCGACGGCCGGGCGGGTGGTCAACAGGTTGGTCGACCGGGTGACGAAGGCGATCTGGCTGCCGTCGCTGCTGATCGCCGGCTGCGTGCCGCCGAGGTTGCTGCCGACGATCTGGGTGTTGACGCTTGCCGGCTCGCGGGTGACCAGCACGATCGTGCCGTCGAGGCGGTTGTAGCGGTAGATCTGCGGCGGGCAGCTGTCGATGCACGGAGGTAGTGAGGCACCGATCACCAGGTTGACAGCGGTCGAGCTGAAGGCGACGTAGGTGCCGTCGGCGGAGATCGCGGGTGAC
>JANPOJ010000068.1:0-12137 GCA_031427935.1 Ilumatobacteraceae bacterium
CACACCCTCCTACGGCGTGGTGCTCGGCGACGATGTACTTGACCTGCTGCCCATTCTGGGCGCCCAGGCAGCCGACCTGAAGGCGCTGATTGCCAATGACCTGGTGGGCGCCGCAGCAGCTGCCGTTCTCGGCATCCGCTCGACACGCCTTCTGTCCTACCCGGACGGCCATCTCTCCGAGGCCAGCATTGAGGAGCTCTCCGCCAACGTCGAAGATCTTGCGGGGGCGCGTTCGATCGACTGCCTGCTCGTGTTCGACGAAGGCGGAATCACGGGCCACCCCGATCACCAAGCAGCCACCGCTGCCGCCCGGGCAACCGCAGCCCGGCTCGATCTTCCCGTGCTCGCCTGGACACTGCCCAGCACCGTGACCGAAGCGCTGAACCTCGACTTCACAGCCGGCTTCATTGGCCGAGACGCCTCGGAGATCGATCTCACCGTCCACGTGGACCGCAGGTTGCAGCACGAAGCCATCAGGTGCCACACCAGCCAATCCAGCGACAACCCCGTCCTCCGACGCCGACTCGCCCTCCAGGGCTCCGGCGAATCGCTGATCTGGCTCAGCGCGCTCGGCGAGCGCCTCATCCCCCCGTCCCACACCGCGAGCACATATACCCCAACAGGTATACCCCATTCGCAACTCTGATACCGCCGAAGGTCCCCGAAATGCCGATTCATCCGACCCTTGGAGAGCGAGCGATTCGGCCCGACGATGAGTCCGAGGCCGCAGCCGTGGCCACAAGGAGGTGGGACCGTCATGCGAAAGGTCCTCTGGATTATCGGTGTACTCGGGCTACTCATGATCGCCGCGCCGTTCGCGCTCGGCTTTCCGTCCAAAGCCAGCCACGGGCAGGACATGCTCGACAACTTCCACCCGTTGATGCAGCAGGCCAACGTCGACAAGACCGCCGCCTACTACAACGACGTCTTCGTGCCGCTCGGCGCCGTCGTGCCGGCAATGAGTCAAGAGAACGTCACGAAGTTCAACGCCTATCTCGACGGCATCAAGGGCATGCAGACAGATTCGGCGAAGCTCGTACCCGGGCTCGCCCAAGCACTCAACATGACACCTGAGCAAGTACAGCAATTCCTGGCCACCAACTACCCGGCGATGTCACAGATGCTCGCGGCCCTGCCGCAGATGCAGACCGACTTCGGCAGCTTGCTGGGCATGATGTCGAACAACGTCGAGATCTTCAAGCAGGTGCCCGCCGGTCTCACACACTACGAGCCGCTCGTCACGACCATGCAAGCCAATGTCGGGAACTACAACAGCGCCGACAGCCTCCCGAACTTCCGTCTCTTCACGTGGTTCTTCGTGATCCCGGGTCTGTTGATGTTCGGATTGTCCGGATGGGGATTGTTCTTCAGCGGCCAGCACCGCCTGACCTTCGTCCACCGCCATCCGCACATCCCCATGGCGGGTGCCGCCCACTGACACCTTGGCGACGGATCATTCAACCTGCGCCGCCGCGCTACGTTGTCCACATCTCGACGCAATGTCGAGTTCTCACAGAGGGGTGACTGGCGTGACGGGCAGGCCGAACATCGACATCGTCATCGATTGCCACGATGTCGATCTGCTCCTCGAGTTCTGGGCCGCCGCGCTCAGTTACCGGAAGATCGGGAGCAAGGATCAATACGGCTTGCTGCTACCGGACGATCCCACATATCCGCCCGTGATCTTGCAGCGCGTGCCCGAGCCCAAGACGGCCAAGACGCGGGTGCATTTCGACATTCGCGTCGACGACGTGGAAGCCAAGGCATCGGAACTCGAGCGCCTCGGTGCGACACGGATCGATGTCGGCCAGCCGGTCGATGCTCCATTCATCCCGATGGCGGATCCGGAGGGGAACGAGTTCTGCGTCTGTCCCGGGGTTCCGTTGAGTTGGGGTGCGACTTGAGGTGGCAACTCGGGCGGAACGAGAGGCCAACACACGCCTCGTCGATCAGTAGTTGAACGTCAAGGCACCGCCTTGGGTGAACTCGAGGAGGGAAGGGACGCATTTGACTTCGGCGCCCTGCACCCATTCGGCGTTCTCCAGACCACGGCTCTTCACGCAGACCGGGCAGGCGTAGAAACGTCCACCTCGTTCGATGTACTCGGCGTGCAGTGCTGCCACTGACGGTGCCCCGGGTACTTCGATGCCGTCGGCGTATCCCTCGGTAGCGACGAGCACGCCGTCCTTGGTCAGCCACATCAACGCCTGTTTGCCGACGCGGAGCGATTCGACACCAAGGAGGTAGCCGATGAGGACGGCCTCCGGGTCGTTGGTTCCGTGTGTTTGGCCGATCACCACTTTGTCATCAGTAGACATCTCAGGTCCTTTCGCGTGTTGGGTTTGGATGCATTGGCTCGGGGTAGACGGGCGGCTGCGAGGAGCCGCGTATCAATCAGGTTCGACGGGCGAGGAATGCGTAGCCGTAGACCTCGAACGAGCGCGCTTGGGCCTCGCCGACTGCTCCGCCGAAGGTGTCGACGGGTGGTCCGATGGTGACCTGTTCGAACCCGGAGTCCTCGAGCATCTGTTGCCAGCCCGCACGGGGCAGCCCTCCGGCAATTCAACCGGTCCACAAGTCGACGTCACGCATCGCCTCGATGGGTACTGGACGGCCGTTGGCGATGTCGGCGAACTGCAAGACACCGCCGGGACGCAACACCCGGAAGATCTCAGCGAACACGGCTTGCTTGTCGGCGCACAGGTTGATGGCACCGTTGGAGATCACGACGTCGGCCCACCCGTTGTCGACGGGCAATGCTTCGGCCAGGCCCTCGCGGAACTCGACGCCCTCGAAGCCCAGGTGATCGGCGGTGGACCGTGACTTGGCGAGCATCTCGGCGGTCATGTCGATGCCGATGACACGTCCGGTCGGACCGACTTGGGTAGCAGCGATGAACGAGTCGAAACCAGCGCCCGAGCCGACGTCGACGACACGCTCACCCGGTTCGATGCGGCGCAGTGAGAACGGATTGCCGACGCCGGCGAAGGACTCGACCGCCCGATCTGGCAGTGACTCAACCGTGGCCTGGTCGTAGCCAAGGCGGGCGGCGAGGGGGCGGCCGGTGTGGAAATGGTGAGCGCCGTGCGGGTCGAGGGCGACATCGCGATACTTGTCTCGAACCTGAGTGCGCAGGACGTCGACGTCGACGAGAAGTTCGTGTGGCATGGTCATCCTCCCGCACCGACCGCTATGGGCAGGCCGGCTCGTTTCCATTCGGGGTACCCGTCTTCGAGGCGCTTGGCGGCGAAGCCGCGTCGGCGGAGTTGGCGCACGGCCTCGTCGGCGTATACGCAATACGGGCCGCGGCAGTAGGCAACGATCTCGGTGTCTTTGGCCAGCGAACGCAGTCGGCGTAGCTCGCTGACGGGGACGGACCGGGCACCGGGGATGTGGCCGGCCTCGTACTCGACCGGGGGACGGACGTCGAGCACGACGATGTCACCGGCCTTGAGGCGGGCTTCGAGTTCGCGCCGGCTCACGGGTTCGAGAGCGGAGCGGTCGCCGACGTATGCGTCGGCGAGTTCGTTGATACCGGCAACGTGTTCGGCGGCGATGTCGCGCATGGCTGCCCACATGTCACCGATGCGGTCACTGGCGAGCATGTAGACGATGCGGGTGCCTTCTCGGCGGGTGCGCAGCACACCGGCTCTAGCCATCGCGCGCAGGTGATGGGAGGTGTTGGCGACACTCTGGTCGATCTCGGCTGCGAGCTGTTCGACGGAACGTTCGCCTTGAGCGAGGACGTCGACGATCTCGGCTCGCCGTCCACTGGCCAACGCCTTAGCGACCTCGGCGAACGCATCGAAGAGCGCGTCCTTCGCTGCCCTGTCTCCCACAACCGACCTCCCTCGCGTTCTTATTCAAAGTACTACTTGAATATCTACCTGGCAAGGAGTATGTTCAAAAAGTTGTTTGAATTATCGACACGGTGGGGAGGAAGATCGTGTACAAGCTGGCATCTCGGGAAGTTGCTGCTCTCGATCCGTACAAGTTCATGGCCTTGGTCGGCAAGCGAGTGATCCATCCAGGTGGACGCGCCTCCACCGAGGCGCTGTTGAATCGGGCCCAGATCACACAGTCGTCTCGTGTCCTCGACGTCGGGTGTGGCGTCGGCACGCCGTTGATGTTGGAGCGCGCCGGGGCAAACGCCGCCGCCACCGGTGTCACTGATCGCGTGTCAGTTGAGGTCGGCGACATCTTGGCGTTGTCGTACCCCGACGACTCGTTCGATGTGGTGATCGCTGAGGCGGTGACGATGTTCGTGGACCGAGATCGCGCCGCAGCGGAGCTCACCCGCGTCTGCAAACCGGGCGGGCGCGTGTTGGCGACCGAGTTCTGCTGGCGCGAGCCACCTCGACGGAAGCACGAGAGGTGTGCCTCGGGCAGGTCTGTCCCGGTATGCAATCCGACACGGTCGATGACTGGGTCCACATGTACGAATCGGCGGGCCTGTCCGAACTCGAGACGGAGACTGGGCGATTCGAGATGATGAGTCCGAATGGTTTCCTCGCCGACGAGGGATTCGCTCACAGCCTGGCCGCAAGCCCGTTGTGAGCCGCTGACGGTGAAGATCTACGACTTCGTCGATGAGGGTCTCGGGCATTCGTCCTACGTGATCGATCTCGGCGACGGCACTGCCGCGATTGTCGATCCCCCTCGCTTTCCGGTTGCGCAAGAGGCGCTCATCGAGAGACTCGGGCTCCGTCTGGCGTGGACGTTGGACACCCATTCGCATGCGGACTACGTCACGGGCAGCCCGGCGCTTTCAGCGCGGTCAGGGGCGACGTTCATCGCACCGCGTGCCTCGCGGCTCGAGTCACCCCACGAGCCGGTGAGCGACGGCGCCCACGTCGGCGTTGCTGAGGGTGTCGATCTGGTCGCGTTGGCGACTCCGGGCCACACCCCCGACCATCATGCGTACCTGCTCGTGGAGCGTGACGTGCCGGTGGCCTTGTTCTCCGGTGGCTCACTGATGGTCGGCACGGTCGGACGGACGGACCTGTGCGGGCCGGCTCTGGCCGTGCCGTTGGCGCACGAGATGTTCGCCGGCTTGCGGCGATTCGACGACTTGCCCGGCGATCTCGCGGTGTATCCGACGCACGGTGCCGGGTCGTTCTGCTCAGCTCCTGGCGCGTCGCAACGCACCTCCACCCTCGGCCACGAACGAGACACCAACCCGCTGTTCTCGATCACCGACGAAGACCTGTTCGTCGAGCGATTGGTCGCCGGGTTCGGCACCTTCCCCACCTACTTCACTCGCCTGCCGGAATTGAATCGTCGCGGCCCTACGAGATACGACTCCGTCCCTCGCCTCCCCGCGCTTCAGCCCGACGACGTCGAGCGTCACCTCGCCGAGGGCGGCGTCATCGTCGACGCCCGACCGGTCATTGCATTCTCGGCGAGTCATATCCCGGGGTCGTTGTCGAACACGCTGCGACCGGCGTTCGGCAGTTGGCTTGGCTGGCTCGTCGAGGCGAGCCGGTCGCTGGTGTTCGTTCTCGACCCCGATCAAGATCGCGCCGATCTCGTCCGGCAGTGTCTCGATGTGGGCCAGGAGCACCTGCTCGGCGAGCTCGCCGATGGCATCGACCGATGGACAGATTCCGGTCGACCGGTGCACGCGATCCCGCTCGTCGGACCCGATGGGATGATCGGTCAGGTGATCGATGTCCGCCAAGCCAACGAGTACGCCGCTGGTCACGTCCCTGCCGCGATCAACATCGAACTCGGCGCAGTCTCCGACACTCGGCTCGCTGCCGGGCAGGTGACGGTGATGTGTGGTCACGGCGAACGAGCGATGAGCGCCGCCAGCATCCTCACCGCCAGTGGACACGACGATGTCGTGGTCCTCGAGGGCGGACCAGACACCTGGTCTGCAGCGACAGGCAACCCGCTGTCGGCGACACCATGAGCGCGCCGACCACAGAGGCACCGCTGCGGCTCGGGCTCAAGGAGAACATCGCCCAGTTCTCCCTTCTCGTCGGTGTCAACGCGCTCGTCGGTGGCATGATCGGCCAGGAACGCACCGTGCTCCCGCTGCTCGCCAAGCAGGAGTTCGGGCTGACTGCTTTCACGGCGACGCTCACGTTCATCGTCGCCTTCGGCGCCGTCAAAGCGGGCACCAACTTCTTTGCCGGCACGCTGTCCGATCGCTATGGCCGCAAACCGGTGCTGGTCGCCGGGTGGATCATCGCCATACCGATCCCGCTGCTGCTGATCTGGGCACCGAGCTGGGGATGGGTGATCTTCGCCAACGTCCTGCTCGGCGTCAACCAAGGACTCACCTGGTCGACGACCGTGATCATGAAGATCGACCTCGTCGGCCCGACCCAACGCGGCTTGGCGATGGGGATGAACGAGGCAGCCGGCTATGGCGCCGTCGCCATCACAGCGCTCGCGACCGGCTACATCGCCGAGCACGCCGGGTTGCGTCCCGAACCGTTCTTCCTCGGCATCGCCTACGCCGGCCTCGGACTCGGACTGTCGGTGTTCTTTGTACGAGAAACCCGCGGCCATGCGCGCTACGAAGCCGCCAACCACGTCACCACCAAAGACACCCACCACGCCACGCTGACCACCGGCGAGATCTTCCGACTCACCTCCTTCACCGACAAGGCACTGTCGTCGTGCTCGCAAGCCGGCCTGGTCAACAACCTCAACGACGGACTCGCCTGGGGCCTGTTCCCGATCTTCTTCGCCAACACCGGGATGTCGATCGGACGGATCGGTGTGCTCGCCGCGCTCTACCCCGCGGTGTGGGGCCTCGGCCAGCTCTACACCGGCGGATTGTCCGATCGCATCGGTCGCAAACCGCTCATCGTCGGCGGCATGCTCACCCAAGCCGTCGCCATCGCCTGGATCGCAGCGACCGGCAGCTTCCCCGCATGGGCGATCGGTGCGATGGCGCTCGGCGCCGGTACGGCGATGGTCTACCCGACGCTGCTCGCCGCGATCGGCGACGTCGCCCACCCCACATGGCGGGCCCGGTCCGTCGGTGTCTATCGCCTCTGGCGCGACGGCGGCTTCGCCATCGGGGCAATGCTGGCCGGCATCCTCGCCGACCTGATCTCCATCCCCGCAGCGATCTACGCCGTCGCCGCGCTCACCGCCATCTCCGGCGCAGTCGTCGCGGTGCGCATGTACGAGACCCATCCGCGATGAGCGACCCGGGCCGCTACACGCGCTCGATCGAAGAGATCCTCGCGGCCGCCCGTATCCGCCTCGACCGGGTCGAACCAGAGGCACTTGAAACCGAGCGTCAGGCCGGCGCTGTGATCGTCGACATCCGCCCCATCGAACAGCGCACGAGAGACGGGGTTCTACCCGATGCGATCGTCATCGACCGCAACGTCCTGGAATGGCGACTCGACCCTGCCTGCGAGCACCACATCTGCGAAGTCGCCGACTACGACATCCGCATCGTGATCGTCTGCAACGAGGGCTACCAATCCAGCCTTGCCGCTGCCGTGCTCCGCGACGTCGGACTGCACCGGGCAACCGATCTCGTTGGCGGCTTCCAAGCCTGGCTCAGGCTCACCTCGAACGAAACGCGCTGACCAGCCAGGCACCCGTTCCGAGCGCGACCCCACGGCCAGGTTCGTAGATCTCGGCGAGGGCAGCGCTGACCGCACTGATGGCCCGTTGCCTCGCATCCGGTTGAGCCCCGTCCAGCAAGGCGCGAGCGATCCCCGTTCCGAGGAGGAACTCGAGCGTCTCGTCCAGGTTGCCCCCACCTCCAAGCACGATCTCCGGGCTGACGGATTCGACGTCGATGTCGGCGAACCCGGCCGCAGACAGAACCGAGACCAGGTGGTCGCGATCGGCGAGCGAGAACATTCCCGGGCCTCCCGACCCGCCGATCGCAGGCAGCGGAACGTGCGCGGCCGCGGCGACACCCGGCACCAGCAGCCACGGATTCGCCTCCAAGCCCTGCCAGCACACGAACACCAATCGGCCGCCGACACGAAGCGCGTGTCGCAAGTTGGTGAACGCCATCACGGGATCGTCGAAGAACATCACACCGAATCGACTGACGATCACGTCGAATCCTTCTTCTGCGAACTGATGACGAGCGGCATCGTCGGCGACGAACTCGATGTTGGACACGCCAGCAGCAGCCGCACGCTGTCGTCCGACGGTGAGCATCGGTACGGACAGATCAATCCCGACCGCCGCGCCCGACAGTCGCGCTGCGGAGTTCGTGGTCGCACCACAGCCGCAGCCAACATCGAGCACCACCTCGTCGGCCGCGAGTTGCAGTCGATCGAACAGCAGATCACCGAACGGTGCCAGCTGGCCGTCGTAGCGATCGGCTTCGGTCACCCAATGCTGCGCCTCGTCGCCGTTCCACCCGTCAGCAGGTCCCGTGTCACTCATCGCTGATCGCCTCGACCGCGGACGACACCGACCCGCAGCCCATCCACAAGTTCGTCGAGACCGGCACCTCCGGGCAGCACGGCGCGGGCTCGCAGCTCCACGCCGACCTCGTGCACGACCAACGACGCGACAGCCTGCGTCAACTGCATCCTGGCCCGCCGGCCGATCGAGACGAGCTCAGCCACAGCAGCGTGGTCTTCATGCCACAACTCGCCCACCACCAGATCAGCGAATGCGCTCGCTTGAAAGCGGGCGCCAGCGACCAAACCGGCGGCCATCCGGATCGCCGCCAGCGGCTCGGCACCGGCATGGATCGCATCACTCACGAGCGTCAACAGCGACGGTGCTCTGACGAGCCAGTCGTCGCCGTCGGCGTGGATAAGCCCGGCTTCACTGGCCGCCGAACGAATCTGCCGGTCGGCCATCGCGGGAACAGCGTTGATGAGTTCGCTCGTCGAGTACGCAACAGCTCCCTCATCGATGGCCACAGAGTTCGATCCACCGAGAACGTCATCAAGGGAACGACCCGACGCCGAGGCCGCGCACAAGTCGCGAATCGCCGCCAGCGAGTAGCCGCGCTGCTGCAGTCGGGCAATCAACTCCAGCCGATGTCGATGTGAGTCGTCGTAGCGGCCAACACGGCCTTCCTTGCGCGGGGGTTCGATCAAACCGAGCGTGCGGTACTCGCGGACAGTGCGTGTCGGCACCCCGACGAGTCCTGCCAGTTGGTCGATCGACCAAGACTCGAACAGATCACTAGACATTGACGGTATTTACCGTTACGGTCATCTCCGTGAGTATTGCCGATCCAACCCCCGCCGTCAACCACCCCGACGAACTCGACACGGTCCTCGACCACCTCCGCCGACAGTTCCACGCCCCCGAACTCACCCTCGACGGGCCACCCATCCGACTCGGAGGCGGGTTCTGGGCCGAGATGTGGACCCTCACCTTCGTCCCACCGATCAGCGGTGGCCTGCCGGCACGAGTCGTGCTCCGCCTCGCCCCCGACGCCCAACTCGCCGCATGGGAGACCACGTTCCAGGCCGGCGTCGCGGCGCAGGGTTACCCGACACCGGCAATCCGCTCGTCGGACCTGAACCCAACCGGCGGCCAGCGGGCGTGGTGCGTGATGGACCATGCAACTGGGACGCCGCTGCTCGGTGGGCTCAGCGGCCTACGCGCCCTGCGTTCACTCCCCCGCCTTGCCACCAGCCTGCCCGACACCCTTGCCCGCGCCGCCGCCGACCTCCACCGACTCGACCCCCAACCAATCGAAACAGCGCTCAGCGCCGCGACGGACCGGACCATCGGTGTCGACGGGCTCCTCGATCACTACCGCTCACGCGCCCGCGACCTCGGCGACGCACCGCTGCAACGCACCCTCGAACGACTCGCCACGACCCGCCCCGATCCGCAACTGCGAGTGGTGTGCCACGGCGACCTCCACCCGTTCAACGTCCTCGCCGATGGCAACCGGAGCGTGGTGCTCGACTGGACCGCTGGCCAGATCGCCGACCCGGCCTACGATCTCGCCTTCACCAGTCTGCTCCTCGCCAACCCGCCCCTCGATGCCCCGAAACCGGTACGGCCGATCATCAACGCCGCAGCCCGACGCATCGCCAACCGGTTCATCAACACCTACCACAAGATCGGCTCGCACCCGATCAAGGCGGACACACTCGACTGGTACCGCAGTCTCCAAGGTTGCAGGATTCTCACCGAGCTCACTTCATGGCGGGCCGAGGGTGAGCTCGATGCCCACCGCAGTCACCCTTGGCTCGCCATGGAGTCCGCATTGCAACCGCTGCTCGCAGCCTGACGCACGATTTGGCTCCCGGTTGACACGACCCATCCGTTAGTGCAGACTTACCGTTCGTGGTTGCTTACCGAGACGAAGATGGATGGGGGGCGCTCGGAGACACCACACGACGTTCCATCGTCTTGCGGTTGGCAGAACGGCCGCAGGCCGTGGGCGAGCTGGCCGCCGCGTTGCCGGTCAGCCGGCCGGCTGTCTCACAGCATCTCAAGGTCTTGAAAGACGCCGGCCTGGTCGCCGAACACGCCGAAGGAACACGGCGGATCTACCAGCTCAACGAAGCAGGACTCTTCGCCCTGCGCGACCAGCTCGACACCTTCTGGGACAGAGCCCTCATCCGCTACCAAGACGTCATCGACGATTCGACGAAGGAGAACACATGAACCAACCCGATGCCGCGGTCGTCCGTCGCTCGATCACCGTCGAAGCGCCGATCGAACAGGCCTTCTCCGTGTTCACCGGGCGATTCGGGGAATTCAAGCCGCCGGAGCACAACCTGCTCAGTGTCCCGATCGCCGAGACAGTGTTCGAACCACAGGTCGGCGGCCACATCTACGACCGCGGGACTGACGGCAGCGAATGTCGTTGGGCTCGCGTCCTCGCCTTCGAGCCGCCGAACCGGGTCGTGGTCAGCTGGGACATCAGCCCGTACTGGCAGATCGAGACCGACCCCGACCACACCAGCGAAGTAGAAGTCCGGTTCGTAGCCGAATCCCCGCAGCGCACCCGCCTGGAGCTCGAACACCGCAACATCGAACGGCACGGACCCGGCTGGGAAGGCGTCCGCGACGGTGTCGACGACGACGCCGGATGGACCCTCTACCTCGACCGCTACGCCGACCTCCTCACGACAAGCGCCTGAACGTCTGCGCATCGCCTCGGGTCGCTCGGCGATGTATCCATTTTCGCCTCCTGTTCGTCTCAGTGATGTCTGTTCGTCGCCGCCGACGACAGCGATGAGACCAAGGAGAACGTGATGTCATTCATGAACGAAGGAACCTCCGATCGAGCGATCAGGATCGTTGCCGGTATCTTGCTGCTCGCCCTGGGCTGGGGAGAAGTGGTCACCGGCACGCTGGGCAGCGTGTTCAAAGTGTTGGGGTTCGTCCCGCTCGCCACCGGCCTCGTCGGCTGGTGCCCGCTGTACGCCGTCGCCCACTTCTCCACTCGCGGTCATGCCGCCAAGGAGACGGTGGCAACCCGATGACTGAGGGCCTCGGGGGTGGCGGCGCTCCTCTGGCGCCACCACCCCACGACGCCGTCGCTGCGACCACGACGGGTTTCGATATAGAGGTGCTGGTGATCACAACACCGTGGTGTCACCACTGCCGGGCGATGCAACCCGCACTCGACCGCCTCAGCGAGACCTATTTCTCGTCGATGCGAATCGAACGCATCGACGCCACCATCGACCCGGACCGTGTCGACGCATTGGACGTCATGGCCACCCCGAGATGGTCGCGATGATGCCAGAGGATCTCGTCGCCGAGATCCCGGCGCATTAGGGCTTCGCCCGCGGGCTGGTCCGCGACGCAGACCTCGCCGCCGACCTCACCCAGGACACATTGATCCGGGCCATCGAGCGCTCCGACCAATACCGCAACGACGCTCCACTGGGCGCCTGGCTCAAACGCATCCTTCGCAACCTGGCGACCGACCGTGCGCGGCGCTCCGAGCGAGAGGTGATCGTCGACAACGTCGAAGCCGCGTGGCACGACGACGAATACACGGTCGACCCCGCCACTGTCGTCGATCGAGCCACCACACGCGACGACCTCGAGGAAGCACTGACCCGGCTCCCGTTCATCTATCGCAGCACCCTGCTGCTCCACGACATCGAGGACTGGACGGTGCAAGACATTGCTGACCTCGAGGAAATCGGACTCCCGGCAGCCAAACAACGACTACGACGAGGACGAATGGCCCTCGTGACAGCACT
>JANPOJ010000069.1:0-16484 GCA_031427935.1 Ilumatobacteraceae bacterium
CCGGCGTGCACCCCGGTGTGGTCCGGCAAGGCCCGCAGCACAACGCGGATCGAGCGCAGGATGGTCGACTCGTCGCAGAAGCGTCGACCGGTCGCTCCCGGGCCACCACAGAACAACGTGTCCCCGCTGAACACCACGCCGGAGGCGACGTCGCGGAAGCAGCAGCATCCGGGCGAGTGGCCGGGTGTGTGCAGGATTCCGAACTCGTGCCCGGCGACGGTCAACACCTCGCCGGGTGTGACCGCTCCGTCGGGCTGAGCGTCGGGCCACACGACATCCCACAACATGTGATCGGCGTCGTGGAGCAGCACCGGCGCGTCGACAGCGTCGCGCAATGGCACCGCAGCGTTGATGTGATCGTTGTGGCCGTGGGTCAAGACGATCGCCTTCACCCGCCGACCGTTCACTGCGGCGACGATCGCTGCCGCGTCGTGCGCCGCGTCGAAGACCACAACCTCGCGATCATCGCCGACCAGCCAGATGTTGTTGGTGACCGCCCACTCCCCGCCGTCGAGGGCGAAGATGCCATCGGTCGTGACCAGTTCGATCGTCACAGCACGACGACGCTACGCAAGACCTCGCCACGCTCCATCTTGTGGAACGCCTCCTCGACCGCGTCGAGCGAGATGATCTCGCTCACGAACTTGTCGAGCGGCAGGCGGCCCTGCTGGTGCAGCGTGACCAGCATCGGGAAGTCACGGGACGGCAGGCAGTCGCCGTACCAGGACGACTTCAGCGCGCCGCCACGGCCGAAGACCTCGATGAATGGCAGTTCTAGCGTCATGTCGGGGCGCGGCACGCCCACCAACACCACCGTGCCGGCGAGATCTCGAGCCTCGAAGGCCTGCCGGTACACCGCAGGGTTGCCGATCGCCTCGATGCACACGTCGGCGCCATTTCCACCGGTGACCGACCTGATGTACTCGACCGGGTCCGTCTTGCGCGAGTTGCAGGTGTGGGTGGCGCCGAACTCCTTGGCCCACTCCAGCTTGCGATCGTCGATGTCGACAGCGACGATCGTGTGCGCACCGGCCAGTCGAGCGCCGGCGATGGCGGCGTCGCCGACACCACCGCAACCGAACACCGCCACGGAGTCACCACGGCCGACGTTGCCCGTGTTGATCGCCGCGCCAATGCCGGCCATCACGCCACACCCGAGCAGCCCTGCAGTTGTCGCCGGGACGGCGGGATCGACCTTGGTGCACTGACCGGCAGCGACGAGTGTCTTCTCCACGAAGGCACCGATACCGAGAGCAGGCGTCAACACCGTGCCGTCGGTCAGCGTCATCTTCTGAGTGGCGTTGAAGGTCTTGAAGCACAGCCACGGTCGGCCGCGCAGACAGGCGCGGCACGTGCCGCACACAGCGCGCCAGTTGAGGATCACGAAATCGCCGGGCACCACGTTGGTCACACCTTCGCCGACGGCTTCGACGATGCCTGCAGCTTCGTGACCCAGCAAGAACGGGAAGTCGTCGTTGATGCCGCCCTCGCGGTAGTGCAGGTCGGTGTGGCACACACCGCACGCCTGCACCTTGACCACTGCCTCTCCTGGCCCAGGGTCCGGCACGACGATCGTCTCGATCGACACGGGCGCGCCCTTCGAGCGCGCCACGACTCCACGAACCTGCTGTGCCATTCCAACCTCCGTGTCAGCGGCCCGCAGGCCGAACCCAGCGAAGATTACTCGCCGCGCCGTCCGCGTCGACGCTCGCGGTCGGGCGCCGCACCCGACGGGGCCGAGTTGACCAGCGGGCCGACCTCTTTGATGATGTCGTCGATCGTCGGCCTGGCGATGAGCTCGTCGAGGGAGTGCCGCATCGCAGCGAGGTGCACCGGCGAGGTGCCGCAGCAACCACCGACGATGCGGGCCCCGGCCTTCACCGCCAGTTGGGTGTACTTGCCCATCAGCTCGGGTGTGCCGGTGTAGACGGCCTCGGTACCGGCGAAGTACGGCACACCGCAATTGCCCTTCGAGATCAGGTACGTGTGGGCATCGCGCTCGGTCATCGCCAGCAGCGAGACCAAGATGTCGCTGGCGCCCACACCGCAGTTCGCGCCGATGGCCACGGGCGGTGCCGCGAGACCATCGAAAACGTGCGACAGGTCGCCGGGCAGCAACCCCATCATCGTGCGCCCAGCGGTGTCGAACGAGCAGGTTGCGGTGTAGGGCATCCCCGCGTTCAACGCACCCGTCGCTGCGGCACGAATCTCCTCCGCGGCCGACATCGTCTCGATCCAGGCGATGTCTGCGCCGCCTGCCTTCAGACCTGCCGC
The DNA here is from genome assembly GCA_031427935.1 of Ilumatobacteraceae bacterium. GTDB lineage: Bacteria > Actinomycetota > Acidimicrobiia > Acidimicrobiales > Ilumatobacteraceae > JAENVT01. The sequence goes on from JANPOJ010000069.1 coordinate 2,275, forward strand.
CAGCTCTTCGAACGATTCGATCGCTGCGCTCTCGGTGAGCGCACCCAACGGCTCGAACAACTCGCCGGTGGGGCCCATCGACCCGGCGACGACCACCTGACGAGGGGCCGCGTCGGCGACCTCGCAGGCGATCTCGGCAGCCAGCTTGGCCAGCTCGTAGACCCGCCCTTCGGCGCGGTGCAGCTTCATGCGGTGGCGGTTGCAGCCGAACGTGTTGGTCAAGATGATGTCCGCGCCGGCATCGACGAACTGCTGGTGCAGCGTGCGCACCTTGTCCGGGTGATCGGCGTTCCAGAACTCCGGCGGATCACCGGCACCGAGGCCGCGTTCGAAGTAGTTGGTACCCGTCGCCCCGTCGGCCAGCAGGGTGCGACCGGACGACAGCAATTCGGCAAGTGAGGCTCGCATGATGGCCACCAGGCTACCGCCCGCCTACAGTCCGCACCATGGCCTCCCAGCTCGAGCCACCGCCCGGCGGCAGCGACGACGAACAGCTGGCCAGCATGGTCGCGGTGGCCGATCTGCCCTCGCTGCTGGCCACGCTCGCGTACATCCGCCAAACGCCCGGACTCCCGGGCGACGACTTGTACCTCGACCCGACGAAGCACCACGAGCCGCAAGGTGGCTGGACGCCGGAGCAACAGGCGCGGGTCCGGGCACTCGCGCTGCGCAACTTGATCGAGCTCCGCGACGCCGGCTGGCCGCACCCGCCCGAACCGACCGCCGATGCCGTGCGCCCGATCATCAGCTGGATGATGGGGATGGCGGCCACCGACGACTATCTCGCACTGTTGCTCGAAGAGCTCGGCGGCTCCGCAGCCGATCTCCGCGCGCCAACGTGGACCGCTGCCGAGATCGCGCCCGATCGACCGTTTCGTGTTGCGGTCATCGGCGCCGGCATGTCGGGTTTGCTGGCCGCGCATCGCCTTCACCAAGCCGGTCTCGATGTGGTGGTCTACGAGAAGAACGCCGAAGTCGGCGGCACGTGGCTGCAAAACACCTACCCGGGCTGCCGGGTCGACGTTGCCAGCCACCTCTTCTGCTATTCGTTCGCCCAGCGCGACGACTGGCCGCAGCACTTCTCGACGCAGCCCGAGCTGCTCGAGTACTTCAAGCGCTGCGCGGCGGATTTCGACGTGCGCCAGTTCATCAACTTCTCGACGTCGGTCGAGTCGGTGACGTTCGACGACGAATCAGCAACGTGGGACGTGCACAGCATCGACGGTGACGGTCACACGCAGACCGCACGCTTCCACGCGATCGTCAACGCCACTGGCCAGTTGAACCGCCCGAGGCTGCCCGACATCCCGGGTCGCGACACCTTCGCCGGCCCGGCGTTTCACTCGGCCGAGTGGGACCACGATGTCGACCTCACCGGCAAACGAGTCGCGGTCATCGGGACTGGGGCCAGCGCTGCCCAGTTCATCCCGGTCATCGCCGAGCAGGCCGGCGAGGTGCTGGTGTTCCAGCGCACCCCGAACTGGCTGGCGCCCACGCTCGACTACCACGACGATGTCGCCGATGGGCAGCGGTGGCTGCTGACCCATGTGCCGTACTACAGCCAGTGGTACCGGTTCTGGCTGTTCTGGCGATACGCCGAGGGGATGTTGCCGGCAGTGAAGGTCGACCCTGCGTGGGACGGTCACGGCCGGAGTGTGAGCGCCGCCAACGAAGAGATGCGCATGCTGCTGGGGATGTACATCGGGTTGTGCTTCGGCGATCGGCCCGACCTGCTGGCCAAGGTCATGCCCGACTATCCGCCGGCGGCCAAGCGGATCATTCGCGACAACGGCATCTGGGCATCGACGTTGAAGCGCGACAACGTGCGGTTGATCGCCGACCCGATCGCCCGCATCGAGCCGAGCGGCGTGGTGATGGACGACGGCACCGAGCGCACGGTCGACGTGGTCATCTACGGAACCGGGTTTCAGGCCTCGCGGTTCCTCACACCAATGCGGGTCACCGGACGCGGCGGCGTCGATCTGCACGAGCAGTGGGATGGCAATGCACGCGCCTATCTCGGCATCGTCGCGCCAAGCTTCCCCAACTTCTTCATGCTCTACGGCCCGAACACCAACATCGTGGTCAACGGCAGCATCATCTACTTCTCGGAGTGCGAGGTGCACTACGTGTTGCAGTGCCTGCACCACGTGCTCTCCACGCACGCTCGGGCGATCGATTGTCGCCAGGCGGTGCATGACCGGTACAACGAACGCATCGACGAGGGCAACCGGTTGATGGCGTGGGGCGCATCGACGGTCAACAGCTGGTACAAGAGCGACTCGGGTCGCGTCGCCCAGAACTGGCCGTTCAGCCTGCTGGAGTTCTGGCAGCAGACCCGCTACGTCAACAGCGCGGACTACGAACTGCTGTAACGGTTCAGGTGACCGAGTTCAGGTGACCAGGTTCAGGTGACCAGGTTCAGGTGATCGGCGTGAGCGCCGGCTGACCGGTCAGCACGGCCACGGTGTTGCGGGCTGCCAACGTGGCCATTGCCGCGCGGGTCTCGACCGTCGCCGATCCGAGATGCGGAATCAGCACAGCGTTGTCGAGCTCGTTGAGGCCGGGCGCGAGCTGCGGCTCGTGCTCGTACACGTCGAGACCGGCGCCCGCGATCGCACCGCTGCGCAGCGCATCGACCAACGCCGCCTCGTCGACGATCGGGCCGCGGGCGGTGTTGATGAGGTACGCCGAGGAGCGCATGAACTCGAACTGGTCGGGGCCGATGAGGTGATGAGTCTCCGCCGAGTACGGGCAGTTGATCGAAACGACATCGGAGGTCCCCAACAGTTCATCGAGGCTCAGTCGTTCGGAGCCGAGCTCGGCTTCGATGTCTGACGACACCGCGCTGCGGTTGCTGTACGCCACCGTCATGCCGAACGCCTTGGCCCGGCGGGCCAGCGCCTGGCCGATCGCCCCCATGCCGACGATGCCCAGACGGCGACCCTGCAAGCTGGTGCCCAGCAACATGAACATGCCCCACTGCCACGGCTCGTTGGAGCGGACGATGCGCTCGCCCTCGCCGAGGCGGCGGGTTGCCATCAGGATCAACGCCATGGCGATGTCGGCTGTCGCGTCGGTCAGCACGCCGGGCGTGTTGGTCGCGATCACACCGCGCTCGCGACACTCGGCCACGTCGATGTTGTTGTAGCCGACGGCAACGTTGGAGACCACCTTCAGCTGCGGGCCGGCGGCGTCGAGGAACGCCCGGTCGACCTTGGTCGTCAGCAGCGTCAGGACCGCATCAGCATGGGCGATGCGCTCGTACAGCTCGTTGATCTCGATCGGCTCGTCGTGCTTCCAGCCCCACACGTTGCCGTGTGGGCGGAGCACATCGAGTCCGGCATCGGGGATTCGTCCTGCGACGACGATCCGCGGCTGGGCCATCAGGCGGCCTCGACCCAGTCGCGCAGAAGGCCAATGCCGGCGCGGATGTCGTCGACGGAGATGCCCGAGTACGCGAACCGCACGTACTGGTCTGTCTCACCAGGCAGGGGTCGACCGAAGTGGCGGCGTGTGCAGAACGACACGCCGGTGGCACGTAGCGCGGCGTCGGAGAACCCGGCGACCTCGGTGAAGCCCAAGGCATCCATTGCATCGGTGACGTTGGGGAACAGGTAGAACGTGCTGTCGGGCTTGGCGATGACGAACCCGGGAATCGTCTGCAACTGTTCGACCGCCGCGTCGCGCCGTCGTTCGAGCTCGGCCAAGATCGCCTGCGCCCCGGACTGATCGCCTTGCAGCGCTTCCACACCCGCGGCTTGCACGAAGTGCGTCGTGCAGCTCTCGTCGTTGGTGTTGATCTTGGTGATCTGGGCGATCACCTCGTCGGGCCCGATCGCCGCACCGAGGCGCCAACCGGTCATCGCGAACTTCTTGGAGAACGTGTAGAGGATCACGGTGCGCTCGCGCATACCGGGGAACGAGGCGATCGACGTGCTGGCGCCCGAGTAGCGCATCTCGAAGTAGGCCTCGTCGCTGAGCACCCACAGGTTGTGCTCGATGGCCAGTTCGGCAAGCGATCGCATCTCGTCGAGCGAGCTCTCGCAACCGAGCGGGTTCTGCAGGTTGTTGTAGATCAGCACGTTGGTGGCCGATGTGATCTGACTGCGCAGGTGGTCGAGGTCGATCGCAAACCCGGTGGCAGTTTGGTTGTACCGGTATGGCTGTGCGATCCCGCCGAAGTACTCGACCTGGCTCTCGTAGATCGGGTAGCCGGGTGTGGGGTACAGCACCCCGTCGCCGGGGTTCATCACGACCTGCAAGAACTTGCCGATCACAGGTTTGCCGCCCGGTTGCACGGCGACGTTGCCGGCGCTGTACGAGAGGCCACGGCGCATCGACACGTCGTCGGCCAGCGCCTCGCGCAGCGGGCCGATCCCTGCGGCCGCGCAGTATCCCGTCTTGCCATCCGCGATCGCCCGATTCATCGCCTCGACCACGTTGCCCGGCGTCGGCAGGTTGATGTCGCCGAGGTGGAACGGGTACACCTTGTTGCCCTTCGCAGCCCACTCCGCCGCGGCCAGCGACACGGCGAATGCGGTTTCGGTTCCCAAGTTGTTCAATCGTTCAGCGAGCACGGCTCTCCCACACGTCGGCGTCGTTCGATTGTACAAAACGTCAAGGCAAGCCCACGAAACGCTCCAACCACACGGGATGAACCCGCCCACGACGCCGATCGTACGTCTTTCGTTCAGGACCGCTGTCGTCAACGCGGCACGGTTAGGGTCGGGGACCATGCGATCGGAGTTCAGGGCGGCGCGAGGTGAGGCTGATTCGGCGAACTGGATCGATCCGCCACACAACCGCTGGGGGTTCCTGCACGTCCGCGAACTGACCCGCACGGCGCGCATCAGCGGGTCTGCCGAACGGGTCGAGCCGCTGCCGCGTCGGCTCGCCGATCTCAGCGCGTTCGGCTTCGACCATCTCGATCGCCGTTGGACGCTCGCCGAGATGCTCGACGCGACCTTCACCGACGGGCTGATGGTGGTCCATGACGGCGAGGTGGTGTTCGAGCACTACGGAGGGTTGATGCAACCCGACGACACGCATCTGCTGATGTCGGTATCGAAGTCGCTGACCGGCACGCTCGCCGGTGTACTGGTCGATGAGCAGGTGCTGGACCTGGCGCGCTGCGTGCCCGACTACATCCCCACCCTTCGTGGCTCGTCGTGGGAAGGGTGCACGCTGCAACACCTGCTCGACATGCGCGCCGGGACGCAGTTCGACGAAGACGACTACGCCGACCCCGACAGCGACGGCCGGTTGACGGAGCAGATCTCCGGTTACACGACTCGTGTGCGCGATGACATACCCCACGACACGTACAAATGGATCCCCCAGCTGATCAATGCGTCCGAGCACGGCGGGCCGTTTCAATACCGATCCATCCTCCCCGACGTCTTGGCATGGGTGATGTGTGAGGCAACGGGGCAGACGTTTCCCGAGCTGTTCTCCCGGCACATCTGGTCGCAGGTCGCAGCCAACGACGCCGACATCATCGTCGACACGGCCGGCTTTGCTGTCGTCGAGGGCGGGATCTGCACGACGCTGGAAGATCTCGCCCGTTTCGGCGTCATGTGCCTGCACGACGGCGAGTTCGATGGCCGCCGCATCGTGCCGCGCGACTGGATGCGTCGGCCCACGACCTACAACGAGGAGCTGATCTACTCGTTCGTGCTGCCGCTGCAGGCCGGGCGTGCCGGGCCGAACTCGTGCTACCACGACTTCTGGTGGGTCTACGACAGCATCGCCGGCATCTACTGCGGCCTGGGGATCAACGGGCAGGTGCTGATGATCCACCATCCGTCGAACACCGTCATCGCCAAGTTCTCGACCTGGCCCGATCGCATGGACTACGCCCTGTCGGAGCTGACGGACGCCGGCCTGTTGGCGCTCTGTGCGTCGCTCTAGTACTCGATGTCGGCCAGCGACGGCCCCTCGTGGAGCTGCTGCAGCGAGAAGCCGGCCATCTTCCGATACCCGTCGGTGACCTCGAGGATCTCGTCCGGACCGACCACATCAGACAACCGCTCGAACCCATCCGGCGCGCGCTCCTCGACCAACTGCATGGGCAGCTCGGGGCCCAGCCCGCGGTTGGCCAGCACGATCGCCGAGGTCGCCGGCCGGCGCACTTCGTCGTAGCGCTGCAAGGCGCGCTCGACATCGTCGGGATACGAGAGCAGGCAGCCGGTGAGCGTTCTGGCGTCGAGGATCGCCTGCGATGCGCCGTACGAGCCGATGGGGTACATCGGGTGCGCCGCATCGCCGAGCAACGTCGTCCTGCCGAACGACCATCGCTCGACCGGGTCCCGGTCGACCATCGGGAACAGGTAGGTCGCCGGCGCCGAGGCGATCAATGCCGGCACGTCGAGCCACGGGAACGTCCAACCGGCGAACTGCGGAAGGAAGTCGGCGAGGTCACCCGGCCGGTTCCAGTCCTCGCGTTCGAGCAATTCGGTGTCGTCGGTGCGCAGCTCGGCGATGAAGTTGAGCTGCTGCCGACCGTCGGGCAGGTCGTGCAGCGGATACAGCACGAACTTCTGGCGGGGATGTCCGGCCCAGACCATCGTGCGGCCGTCGAAGACAGGCGAGCCGTCGGCGAGCCCGCGCCACAGCAACGCCCCGTTCCACTTCGGCATGCCCTCGTCTGGATAGAAGTGCCGCCGCGCGACCGAATGAATGCCATCGCAGGCGATCATCATCGAGCCGGTCGCACTGGCGCTGTCCGCGCCGGTTCGCCGATCGATGAACGTGGCCCGCACACCGCCGGCCGTTTCGAAGAACTGCACGAGGTGACAACCGGTGTGGATGCGGTCCGCGCCGATCTGGGCGACCGCGGCATCGTGCAAGATCGTATGCAGCGCCCCACGGTGGATCGAGATCTGCGGCCAACGATAACCGGCGGCCAGCCCACGCGGCTCGTCCCAGATCGGTTCGCCCCGCTTGGTGAAGTACGCGAGCGTCGAGGGGGTCAGACCGTTGGCCACCAACTCATCGGCCAGCCCCAACGCATCGAGCTCGCGCACCGCGTGCGGCAACAGGTTGATGCCGACGCCGAGCGCCTGGATCCGCTCGACGCTCTCGAAGACCCGCACTGGCAGGCCTGCGCGGTGCAAGCTGAGCGCGGCGGTGAGGCCGCCGATCCCACCTCCAGCAATGATGACGTCGTCGTCGCTCACGGGTGTGCTCAGGCGACGCGAGCGTCGATCTCGGGCTTGGCAGCGATGATCGCGGCGAGGTGCTCGGCATGAGACAGACCCGGCTGTGCGAGTCGGTTGAAACCGATGCTGCAATCGGCGAATCCGAGTTCGAGTGCAGTGTCGAGCGCGGCCTGCCAGCCGGGCCCGATGTACACACGGCCGTGGATCGGCAGGGTGGCCGGATCGCGACCCGCCTCCTCGGCGAAGTGCCGCAGCTTGGTGACTGCAGTGCCTATGTCGATCGAATCGAGCCCGGGTATCAGCAACGGCATCCAGCCGTCGGCCTTGCGCACCACGCGCCGCAACACCGCGTCGGACGCGCCGCTACCGATCAGGATCGGTAGCGGATGCGTCGGCAAGGGATTGATGCCCACGCCATGCAGGTGGTGGAAGCGGCCATCGAAGTCGACGAGTGGCTGCGTCCACAGCAAGCGCATGACGTCGATCTGCTCCTCGAGCAATGCGGTGCGATCGGCGAAGTCGACACCCAGTCCTTCGTACTCGGCGGCGTTCCAACCGACTCCGACGGCCAGGCGGATGCGCCCACCGCTGAGCAGGTCGATCGACGCGACCTGCTTGGCGACGACCGCTGTCTGGCGTTGTGGCAGCACCAGCACGCTGGTGATGAAGCTCATCCGAGTGGTCAGCGCGGCAAGATGGCTGAACAACACCAAGATCTCGTGGAAGGTGTGCTCCGAGGTGTACGGCGCCGCCGGAAAGCTACCGAACGGACCAGGACCGAGCCGAGCGGTGGAGGCGCCGAGCACATGGTCGTACGCCATCAGGTGTTCGAAGCCGGCAGCCTCGACGTCGATCGCCCATTGCCTGATCGCGGTCGGGTCGGTGCCGCTGTCGGCCTGCGAGAAGACGGCGCCAATTCTCATCGGTTCTCCATTCGATCGTTGACGATCTGTCTCATGTGTGCGACCGCACATCATACGCAACGGTCTCATTTCGCTCGGCTTGGCGGATGGCGCTGACTAGCGTGCAACCGTGACTCGACCGCTGCTCGTCGGAATTCAACTGCCGGAAGTGGAGTGGGAGGTTCCCTTCCCCGAGCTGATCCGGATGGCGCAGGCTGCCGAACGGGTCGGGTTCGACTCGGTGTGGCTCGGTGACCATCTGCTGTATGACCTCGCCGTCGGCCCCCGAGGCCCGTGGGAGGTGTGGACGTCGCTCGCGGCGCTCGCAGCAGCCACCGAACGCGTGCTGCTCGGTCCCCTGGTTGCCTCTGCCGGGTTTCACGAGCCGACGATGCTGGCGAAGCAGGCGGCGACGGTCGACGCAATCTCGGGCGGTCGATTGATCCTCGGACTCGGGTCCGGATGGAACGAGCGAGAGTACCGAGCCTTCGGCTTCCCGTTCGACCGAAGGGTCAGTCGATTTGCGGAGGCCTTCACTATCATCCGCACGCTGCTCGCCGAAGGTGAGATCGACTTCGCCGGCGAGTTCTACCACGCCGACAAATGCGTGCTGCACCCGCGGGCGGCGCGGCCGGGAGGCCCACCCTTGATGGTCGGTTCGACTCGACCGCGCATGTTGTCGATAGCGCTCCCCTATGTGGACTCGTGGAACGTGTGGTGGAGCGACTACGGCAACACCCCAGCCGGGTTCGCCGAGCTCAAAGCCCGCGTCGATCAGCAGGTCGTCGAGCACGGCCGGCCAGCGGGCAGTGTGTCCGCAACATGTGCCGTGTTCGTCCAGCTCGAAGGTGGCGCCGGCCGCCGGATGGGTGCCTACGGCGGCACCCCGGTCGAGCCCGTGCGCGGCACCTCGTTGGAGGTCGCGGACCAGGTCAGGGCGTTTGCCGACGCCGGCGCCGAACATGTGCAACTGGTGGTCGATCCCATCACTCGCGACTCGATCGAGTGGTTCGCGGCGATGCTTGCCGCCCTCGACGCCTGACATCGCGGCTCAAGGCGGCCATCCGACCGACCGATACCTGAATGTGGATTTTGTCGCCCACCTCGACGATCGCGCTCCGGCGACGACCGCGTTGCAACTCGGGGAAACCGGCCTGCTCGGCGAGCGGAGCCAGGTCGGCCTCAGTGGTCATCCCTGGCACCGATGGGACGATGGTCGCCTGTGGCGCGGGACCTACCAGGTTCGATCAGTGATGTTGGTCGCGTTTGCGGCTGCGTCGTGGGCATCGGGATCACATGTCGTGGGCCTGGTGGTCGTCTGCTTGGTGCTGCCGTTCAACCTGCTCGTCGGCATGCAGCACCGGCGCAATGGCGAGGCGGGATGGGCGCTGGCAGCGGATCAGTACCTGGCGGGGTCGTGCGCGATCATCAGTCCAGTTGTGGTCGTCGGTGTCGTGGTATGCCAGCTCGTTGGCGCGGTGACCGGGGCGATGGGTGTTCGCCAGCGAGTGCTGCAGCCGTCGATCATCGCTGGTGGCGTGTTGCTCGTCGTGGCCGGGGTGATCCATGACGATCGTGTGCTGTTGGCCTTCGCCGTCCCGGCGACGTTGTCGACGATGGCCGTTGCCCGTGCGGTCGACTACCTGAAGAACCGGAACCTCACCGCGAATCGTCGGTACGAAGAACTGCTCGACGGCATCAATGCGTACGTCTTCGAGACGGACTTCCAGTCGGGCGAGGTGTTGTACATGAACGAGCGCACGCGACAGATCATCGGCCCGGCAGCGCGATCGGACCAAGCATTGCTCGACCTGGTCGACCCCGATGACCGCCACCTTGCCGTCGACGCCGTGCTGCGCGCCAAGGAGACCGGCCACCCGGTCACGACGGAAGTTCGCGTGTTGTCGGGGGCCGACACGTGCTACGTCGAGCTGCGCACCACGGTCTCGACCAAGGGCAGCCGCCGGAGGGTGCGCACCGTGCTGATCGATGTGTCCGATCGCAAGCGAACCGAGCTCGAGCTGGCCCACCGCGCCGTGCACGACCCGTTGACCGATCTACCGAACCGGGCACTGCTGGGCGATCGAATGCGAACCGCGCTGTACCCCGCGGCAGCGCCATGTTCGAACGCGCTGCTACTCCTCGACCTCAACAACTTCAAGCGGGTCAACGACGCACTCGGCCACGCCAGCGGGGACCTGCTGTTGATCGAGCTCGCCGACCGCCTGCGGCGTATTGCCGATCGGGAAGACACGGTCGCCCGACTGGGGGGCGACGAGTTCGCCGTCCTGATGCCACGCGCCGACGAGTCCCAGGCGCTGGAGTTCGCCAATCGCTGTGCCATCGTTCTCTCGTCACCGTGGCGCAGTCGCGGTGTCACCATCAACCCGAAGGTCAGCATCGGGATCGTTGTCAGCAGCGACGGTGGTGTCGATGGCGAGGCCTTGCTGCACCAAGCCGACACGGCGATGTACGAATGCAAGCGCACAGGCGCCGACCACGTCGTCTACGGGGCCGGCTTGGAGGCTCTCAACGCGCAACGCCAGAGCCTGTTGGATGGCGACGCGAGGCCCGCCCCGCTTCGGAACCGGATCGGCGACCGGTTGCTGGGCGAGCTACGTGGCAGCGAGCTCGTCGAAGAATCGAAGTAGCCGTGCTTCGGCGTCGTCGAACGACTCGGCGGCGAACACGACGTCTTGAAACGTCGAGATCTCGTAGTCGACGAAGGTACCCATCACGCTCGTGTCGAACGGCTGCACATCGGCGTTTCGAAAGTTGATGATCTCACCGTACGAGCTCAACAAGCCGGCGCCGTAGGTGCGCAATGCACCACGCTCCATCGCGACCCCGAACTCGAGGGTGAACCAGAAGACCCTGCCGAGCAGCTCGGCCAATCGGGCGTCCTCGAGATGGCAGGCGACCTGACCGGCCCGCTCGTACAGCCCAGCGATGCGCGGCGACGCCAACGAGTTGGCATGCCCGATCAACTCGTGGATCACGTCGGGCTCCGGTGTGTAGAACGGCACCGAGGCGTGTCGCACGTACTGCGACGAAGGAAAGCATCGATCGGCCAGTGCAGCAAAGAACTCCGCCGTCGAGACCAGGCCCGGAACGGCACAGAGGCGCCACCCGGTGAGCTCCGTCAGGCGATCCGACACATCGGCCAGCTGCGGCACCTTGTCGGTCGGCAGGTCGAGCACGGCCGCGGCCCGGCAGTATTCCCCGACGGCGTATTCGCCATGCAACGACGTCAGCGCTGCATGCACGGTCGACCACACATCGTTCTCGGTCGGCGTGTAGCCGACGAACGGGGGGCGGCTACCGAGCGGGTCATCGGTCGAGAGCGCGGCGATGTGGTTGCGGCGCTCGACGTACTGCGGATCTGCGAAGCCGGGGTGATCCGTCGGGAGCTCCAGCACTGAACCAATCATCCGGCAATCATCCCCTGACTGCGGTAAATTGTCGAGCATCAGCGCCGTATATCGACGAAGCGACAGAATATGATGTCTGTATGGATCAAAACGTCGACGCACTGCCACTCCCGCAGGGATCCACTCGACAGATCGACGGCGTCGATCGAGCGATCATCGCCGCCGTCACGCACGATGCTCGAATCTCACTGACCGATCTCGCCGAGCAGATCAACGTGTCACGATCAACGGCGCACACGCGGCTGCAACGACTACGGGATGAACGGATCATCACCGGCTTCACTGCCACGGTCGATCCGATCGCTGTCGGGCTGGGCGTCGCCGCGCTGGTGTTCATCGACATCGAACAGCACGACTGGCGAAGCCTGCGAACCGACCTCGCTGCGATACCCGGCGTCGAGTACCTGGCGATGTGCGCCGGTCGATTCGATCTGATGTTGATCGCCCGTGCAGAGACCATCCCGGCGCTGCGCGACGTGCTGCTGGAACGGATCCAACGGATGCCTGGTGTGCGCTCGACCGAGAGCGTCATCATCCTTGACGAGGTTCGCTCCCGCTGACGATCGAGCCGAGCCCTGTGGACGCTCCTATGTCGCGTCAAGTCCTGTTTCCCGGATGTTGCGGTACGCCTCGGCGCCTCGGTAGTAGTGCCAGAAGCGGTAGCCGGTGGTCGCCAACTTGAAGCACACGACCGGCACGATGAACAGCCCGACGAACACGTGCAAGGTGAACATCTGCCGAACATCGATCACCGTGATGCTCTCGATGCCGAAAGCAACGAGCAAGCACACGCCCAGCAGCGCCGTCATCCGAGCATGCTGTCGACGCCGGGAGCGCCCTCGACAGCATGACCGCCGTTGACGACGCCACTGGTGTGTGCCATCGGCTCAGACTAGGTGGTGGCGGCTCCGTGAGTTGATGGCTCGATAGACGAGTAGGGCGATCACGGCCCCGACAATCGACCCGATGATCCCGGATGCCTGGAATGCACCGTCCTGCGCGTCGTGATGGGTGAGGACGTAGCCGAGGAGACCCCCGACGAAGGAACCGACGATTCCGAGGAGGATCGTGGCGCTGACCGACATGGAGTCCCTGCCGGGAACCAGTGCCCGGGCGATGAAACCTGCGACCAGGCCGATCACGATGAGATACACGATGAAACCGAACATGCGAAAACTTCTCCTTGAGGTGGGGGCCCGTGCAGACGGGTTGACCACTCATTGCCGATCCAACTTGAATCCAAACCTCGGATGCGGAAGAGTTCAGCCGGCGGCGTCAGTGCGGCGGGCGCGAGCGCGCCGCTTGCCCTCGTGCATCGCCTGCACCCGACCGGCCGGGATGGCATGTCCCTCGGTGATCAGGTCCGGGTTCAACGGCTGCCCGGCAGGCATGGACTCGGTCCACGGGTCGCCATTGCCAAGCTGTTGCAGCGCGGTGTGGATCGAGAAATCGCGGGGACTGACGTCGTTGAGGTCAGCCCACGATACGGGGAATGACACCGGCACCCCGGGACGAACTCGCGGGCTGTATGCGGCCACCACCGTGGCACCCCCGACGCGGGTTGCGTCGATGAACACCTTGCCATCGCGATCCTGCTTCATGAACGCCGTCGTGGCGATCGCCGGGTCGAGCCGCTCGACGCGTGCGGCGATGGCCCGGGTCGCAGCCGCGGCGTCGTTCGACGACACGTCGTCGGCGATCGGTACGAAGACATGCACGCCCTTGGCCCCGCTGGTCTTCACTGCGCCCTGGAGACCGAGGTCGGCAAGCGCGTGACGGACGACGTGGGCTGCTCGTACGGCCATCGAGAACCCGTCGCCGACGGGAGGGTCGAGGTCGAGCACCAGGTGCGTGGGATGGTCGGGTCGGCCCACCTGGACCAATGTGGGGTGGTACTCGACCGCCCGCTGATTGGCGAACCACAGCAGCGTGCGTCGGTCGTTGCACAACGCGTACGACACCTCGCGCTTCGACGCCTCCGCCCACAGCTTCACGATGTGAACCCACGACGGCGTGTACTTCGGGACGTTCTTCTGCATGAACGCCTCCTGACCACGGTGGACCCGAATGACCGACAGCGGGCGGTCGGCGAGCACCGGGATGATGCGTTCGCGAACGCCGTCGAGATAGTCCACGAGATTCCGTTTCGTCGCGTCGGCACCGTCGAAAAGCGGCTGGTCCAGGTTGGTCAATGTCACGTCATCGCGCGACTCTCCGCGACTCATCAGCAAGACGTTAGTGAGCCCGGCAGTACGGTCGCGGTGTGGCATTGCCAAGTCACCCGCAATCGAGATCTCCGTCGGCGACCGCGTCGTGCGCATCTCGAACCCCGACCGCGTGTACTTCCCGGCGCGCGGCGAGACCAAGCTGGACCTCGTCAACTACTACCTCGCTGTTGGTCCCGGGATCGTGAACGCGTTACGCGAGCGGCCGTGCATGCTCCACCGCTTCCCGACCGGCACCACCGGCGAGAAAGTCCATCAGAAGCGCGTGCCGTCTGGCGCGCCGCCGTGGCTCGGCACCGTTCGCCTCCACTTCCCCCGGTACGGGCTGCACGCCGATGAGTTGTGCGTCACCGAGCGGGCCGAGGTGATCTGGGCCGTGCAGATGTCGACCGTCGAGGTCCATCCTTGGAACTCACGACGCGCCGACACCGAGAAGCCTGACGAGTGGCGGATCGATCTGGACCCGATGCCGGCGTGCCCGTTCAACAC
>JANPOJ010000070.1:0-1975 GCA_031427935.1 Ilumatobacteraceae bacterium
CGTCACCACGGGGTCGGGCACGACCACCGGATCCACCGGCACGACCACCGGATCCACCGGCACGACCACCGGATCCACCGGCACGACCACCGGATCCACCGGCACGACCACCGGATCCACCGGCACGACCACCGGATCCACCGGCACGACCGGCGCTGGGTCTACGACATCGACGAACACTGCGGCGTAGGAGTGACACACGAGCCGCGACGTGCCATCACAGGTCTCACCCAGATCGAGCACGACCTGGTAGGTGCCCGGCGCGGCGAAGCTCATCGAGAACTGTTCGCCCCGGCCGACGATCACTCCACCGAATCTCACCAACCCGATGTCGGGCCGGCGCCAGGTGAGCGAGCACGCTGTCGTGCATGGGTTGGTCGACGTGAACGTGACCGGCTCCCCGACGAGCGCGGTTGCCTTATCGACCGATGCGGCGGCCGTATCGACCGTCGCTGCATCCGAGAGTTCCCACAGTGCCAGGACCCCGATCGGGACCACAGCAAAAATCATCAATCGCTTTAACACTCAAAAACCCCCGGGTCTGCCGCGGCCCGCTGTCATCCTCGCAGAGAACGAGGGCAGCCGATATTGCCCACATGAATTAAGCCTCTCGGACACGAATCTGCATCGCGGGATAGCGCCGCACCAGCCGATCAGCCGCAGCAGATTGTGCCCATGAGCAGGTGGTTCCTGGCCGCAGCCTGATCGCCGTCGACCGGAGTGGACGACCCGACTGTTCCCGGTTTGCTCCACGCCGGGTTACGGGGCGGTGACCGTCCGTGAGGCCTTTTCGACCGAGGGCCTTAGTTCACGAGGTGTTGGGTCGTAGCCCGTTCGGCCTCTCGCAGAACGCTGTTGGAACCCAACACGCTGGTTACGAGCTGTTGGGCGATCACCATCGTGTCTTCCAACACAGCGAGACCTCGCTCGATCTCGCCGACCTCGAGCATCCACTTGCTCGCTGCCAACCCCTGGAAGATTCGGTCGCTGATCTCTGCGCCCTCGACCTGCAGGAGCGCCACGGTGGCGGCGTAGCGCTCGGCCCGGTCGGCATCGCGTATCCGATCTGACGCGAAGCCGACCAGTGCGCCCAGCAACACGACGGGAGTCACGAGGCCAACCCATCCCAACGGGCTCGACTCCGCGTCCAATGCGACGGCCCACCCCACGAGGAGCCCGACGGCGGTGAGCCCCGCGGCGAGACCCGCCCAGAACCCAAAGCCGAGTGCCACCAACGCGACAGGGAGCACGTACAGCATCGAGATCGAATCTTCGGTCCCGCCCACGGAAATCCGAATGAGAAAGATCACGGCAAACAACGTCGCAGACACGGTCAGCGCAAGACGCGGATACCGCTGAAACCACGGCCGCTGAGAGCGATCATGCATGGATGAGTGGACGGAAACCCCCATCCGTCGAGTATCCCTCGCGCTCGCAGTGGGCCGACAGAGACCAACGTCCTGCCGCGATGGGGCCATGGAGGTACCAGGAGCCAGTGCCGGTTGTACAGTCGACTGCGTGCCAGTGGCGCCACGACCAGAGCCTGACGCCGAACCGCCTCGCGCCGACGAACTCGTCGCAACCCTCGAAGCCGTGCGGGACGAGCTCGAACATCGTGCAGCTGCGCTTCGCTCCGGCGCGAACGTGCCGAGCGGGGGGATCTCGTTCGGCAAACGTGTGGGCGAGGGCACGAGCATCGCCATCGAGCGATTCGCGGATGTCGCCATTCACGATCAGATCATGCACCAGCTCACCGCAGTCGAGGCCGCGTTGGTTCGCGTCTCAGAGGGCAAGTACGGGGTCTGCGAAGTGTGTGGGCGTGCCATCGTTGCCGAGCGACTCGAGGTCATTCCATGGGCGGCGACCTGCGTATCGTGCGCGTAGCGGCGTAGACATGCCGCTGCCACAGGGGCCGCGGCCTGTCTCGCCTCACCGACGGCACACCGACCAACGGTCTCGGGCTCGTGGGCGACCC
>JANPOJ010000071.1:0-1863 GCA_031427935.1 Ilumatobacteraceae bacterium
CGCGGGCTCGTCGACATCCAGGTCGCGGTGCTGTGCGCCTGGCCGTCGATCGGCCCGGAGGGCGCCGATCAGCGGGCGCTGGTACGCGAAGCGATCGACATGGGCATCGACGTGATCGGCGGCTGCCCCCATCTCGAGACCGACCCCGCAGCGGCCAACGACACCCTGCTGACCCTTGCCGCCGAAGCCGGATTGCCCGTCGACCTGCACACCGACGAGACGCTGAACCCGGCGATGTTGGCGTTGGAGGACCTCGCCGAACGCGTCGTCGCGACAGGCTTCCCCCACCGCGTGGCGGCGAGCCATTGTGTGTCGCTGACGCTGCAGCCGGAGCACCGCCAACGTGAGGTGGCCGAGAAGGTCGCCGCGGCAGGAATCAGCGTGATCGCCCTGCCGCACACCAACCTCTTCCTGCAGGGCAGGGACTGCCCGGTGGCCACACCGCGGGCGATCACCGCGGTGAAGGCGCTGCGAGCCGCCGGCGTCAACGTCGCCGCCGGTGCCGACAACCTGCAGGACCCGTTCAACCCGGTCGGGCGCGCCGACCCGCTGGAGACCGCCGGCCTGATGATCATGTCGGCCCACGTCCTGCCTGCGGATGCCCTCGACATGGTCACCAGCGCTGCTCGGACTGCGATGGGACTCGGCCCCACCAGGGACCGTGTAGCGGTGCGGGCGTGCTCGATTCGAGAGGCAATCGCCTTCGGCCCGGCTGATCGCACCATCGTTCGTGACGGGGCAGGTCTGGAAACAGAGCGTTCACACGATCGCGGCTGAGGCGTCGGAATCCCTGCTCTACACTCCCTCGCCATGGGGACCAACCATGGCCGGCTCGCCGGCCGGCGCGCGCTGATCACTGGCGCGGCACGTGGCATCGGCGCCGAGATCGCTCGGTCCTTCCGGCGTGAAGGCGCCGACCTCGCCCTCCTCGACATCGACGCCGAACGCCTGGTCACCATGGGTGCAGAGGTCGACGCGAGCGTGTACGGCGTGGATCTGGCCGACGTCCAGGCGACGGTTGCGGTGGTCGAGCAGGCGATCGGCGAGCTCGGCGGTTTGGACATCCTCGTCAACAACGCCGGCATCTTGAAGATGGCGCCGCTGCTGGAGATCGACCCTGCCGACTGGGATCAGACGTTCGCCGTCAACGTGCGGGCGATGCTGATCACGATCCAGGTCGCAGCGAAGGCGATGATCCCCAGCGGTCACGGTTCGATCATCAACATGTCCAGCATGGGCGCCAAGGTCGGTGGCCCGAATCAGGCCCACTACGCGGCGTCGAAGGCCGCGGTGATCTCGCTGACCCAGGTGGCCGCCAAGGAGCTCGGGCCGTACGGGATCAGGGTCAACTGCATCTGCCCCGGCTATGTGTTGACCGAGATGGGCGCCGCGACGCGGACCGAGGAGACGGTGCGCGAGTGGTCGTCGAAGTCGCCACTCGGCCGCCTCGCCGAACCATCGGACGTGGCCAACATGGCCCTCTTCCTGGCCTCTGACGAGGCCTCCTACTGCACCGGTCAGGCGATGAACGTCTCCGGTGGAATGGTGATGCACTGAACATGTCCAAAACTACGAGCGGTCGATCGACGGACACTACCTTGGGCACCGTGACAGACAGCCCTGCAGTGAACAGGTCGGCCAAAGAACAGTCAATTGCTCCTGCACTCAGTTTCGCCAGCGTCTCGATGATCTTCCCGGACGGCACACACGCACTCAGCGAAACGTCATTCGACGTCCATACCGGTGAGTTCGTCACCGTCGTTGGTCCGTCCGGTTGCGGCAAGAGCACACTGCTGCGCATCGCTTCAGGGCTCAACCCTGCGACCAGTGGCAGTGTCACCGTCGACCGCTCCAGCCTCGGCT
>JANPOJ010000072.1:0-2206 GCA_031427935.1 Ilumatobacteraceae bacterium
CCGATGCCGAAGGCGTTGACGATGCCGTCGAGCACATGTTGGTTGGTCCAGTAGGCCGCCGCGGCAATCGGGTGGGCGATGCCGTGGACGATGACCTTCTCGTACAGATCGTCGAGGTAGTACTTGTTGACCAGGAAGCGATGACCGGCGCCCAACACCGGGTTCCGTTTGGTGAGCCCCTTCCACTTCGACGCCGCGGTGCCGAACACCTGCTTGCACAGCGCCAGGCTGACCAGGAACCCGGCAAGGACCAGCAGGATGGACGGTAGCGCTTTGACCCATTCGAACGCAGCGGGCTCGGGGATGCCGCCCTCGCCGATCGGGAGACCGATCGAGGACTCCATCCACCGCTCGAACAGGTGGATCTTGAACGGCGCGGCATTGATGTAGCCGGAGACCACGGCGAGCAAGCCGAGGATCATCAGCGGTACCACGATGAGCCCCGGCGAATCGGTCTTGGCGAACGACAGCGGAGCGGCGTGCACCGGCTCCGCCGCATGCACATCGTGAACGTCGTGGGCGCCGGCGTGCGCCGGCTCGTGATGGGCGTCGCCGTGCACGAAGTGAGCAGCCGCGCCGCGGGGCTCGCCGAAGAACGTGAGGTAGGTGGCCCGTGTCATGTACGCGGTGGTCATGAACGCGCCGACTAGGCCGACGATCATGAACACGCCGTAGTGGAAGTGACCGGCGGAGTCGATGATCTCGTCCTTCGAGAAGAACCCGCTGAAGAACGGCACACCGCACAGCGCCGCGGTCGCCAGGATCCAGGTGACGAAGGTGATCGGCATCTTGCGCCTCAAGCCGCCCATGTCCTTCTTCATGTCGAAGCTGTGGTGGCTGCCGGTGTGGACGACCGAGCCGGCGCACAGGAACAAGCAGCACTTGAAGAAGGCGTGGGTGAAGATGTGGAACACGGCAGGCACCCAGGCGCCGACGCCGAGGCCCATCATCATGTAACCGAGTTGGCTGACCGTCGAGTACGCCAGAACCTTCTTGATGTCGTTCTGCACGAACGCCAAGCCGGCGGCGATCAACACGGTGATGCCGCCGATCACGGCGATCAGGTTGAAGTGTTGACCGGCGACGTTGATCATCAAGCCGGCGTGGAACACCGGGTACAACCGGGCCACCAGGAAGACACCGGCAACCACCATGGTCGAGGAGTGCAGCAGTGAGCTGACCGGGGTGGGGCCCGCCATGGCATCGGGCAACCAGGTGTGCAGCGGGAACTGACCGCTCTTGCCGATGCAGGCGATGAACAGCGCGACGGCAGCCCACAACAACACGGTGTGACTGGTCGACGTGTCGTTGGCCCACTCGTGCAGGCCGCGAATGGTGAACGTGCCGGACGCACCGAACATGATCGCGGTTCCGACCATCAGGCCGATGTCGCCGACGCGCACGGTGAGGAACGCCTTGAGCGCCGCCTCGCTGTTCGCTCGCTCCTCCCACCAGTGCCCGATCAGCAGGAACGAACACAGGCCCATGATCTCCCAGCCGAGGATCAGTTGCACCATGTTCTCGGCCAGCACCATCGTCAACATGCCCGCGCTGAACAACGTGATGGCGGCGAAGAAATGTGTGTAACGCCGATCGCCGCGCACGTACTCGAGCGAGTAGATCTGCACCAGCGTGGAGATGAACGTGACGAGCAGCAGCAGCATCACCGCCAACCCATCGATGTGCTCGCCCAATCCGAAGCGCAAGCCCCCGCTCTGCCACCACGTCCAGGTCTTGATCACCGGTTCGGCTTCGGCGACCCCGCGCACGTGATGGATCCACTGGTAGGTCGTGCCGATTGCCAACACCAGGCCGGCGACCATGCTGGCCACGCCGACCTCGGCGCCGGCCAACGGCAAGACGCGCTTGCCGTTGATCTCGAACTTGCCGAACAGGATGATGACCGCGAACGCGACGCCCGGTATCAACGGGATCAACCACGCGTGTTCGAGGAACCAGCCTGCCGATTCTGCAGCGAGCATTCGCTCAGCCCTTCATTTCCGAGAGCTCGTCGAGCGAGATGCTCTTGCGGTTGCGGTAGATCAGCAGCACCATCGCCAGACCAACGCCGACCTCGGCCGCTGCGACAGCGATGATGTAGAGCGCGAAGACGTTGCCATCGAGGTTGTTGTGCAACTGACTGAACGCCAACATGTTGATGTTGACGGAGTTGAGGATCAGCTCGATCGACATCAGCACCATGACC
>JANPOJ010000073.1:0-12131 GCA_031427935.1 Ilumatobacteraceae bacterium
GGCCGAGCTGGGGTGCGAGCTGGCTGCGGTGACCGCGTTGTCGAACGGGCCGAGTGCCCGCAACATCGTGCGCCTCGGGTTCCAGCACATCCACACCCAGGTGGTGGTCGAGCAGAAAGCAACCTTTCGGGCCACCTCGGCGTCTGACTAGGTGGAGTCGGTTGGCGCGGTCGGCGCGCGATCTGACTCACGGCTTGCCGAGGTTGGAATCGGTGTGAGTCGGTGGGCGCGGTCGGCGCGCGATCTGACTCACGGCTCGCCGACTGTCTCAGCTGCTCACACTGGTTGCCAGGGCGGTGCCGGCGCTGGCGGCGACCACACATCCGATTGCTGCGGCCTGCAGCCAGCCGAGTTGCTCGTTCAGCACCAGCCAACCCATCACTGCGGCGACGGCCGGGCTGGTACTCATGATCACGCCGAACGTACGTGGCCCCACGGCGCGAAGGGCATGGATCTCGAGGCTGAATGGGATGGCGGCGGACAGCATTGCCACCGCCAGGCCGATCAGCAGGGCGTGGGGCTCGAGCAACTGCCGTCCACCGGTGACGACACCCAACGGAGCGACCGCGACGGTCGCGACCACCATCGCCAGGGCCAGGCCGTCGACCCCGTCGAAGCTGCGACCCGTGCGTCGGCTCAGCAGGATGTAGGTCGCCCAGCCAGCCGCGGCGACGAGATCGAATGCCACGCCCACCCGGTCGAGGCGCTGGGTGACCCCGCCCAGCATCACGACACCGACGGCCGCCAGCAACACGTAGGCGAACTCGCGCCTCCGTCTCGACAGCGACGCGGCGAGTCCGAGTGGGCCGAACAGTTCGATGGTGACGGCGATACCCAGCGGCAGGCGTTCGACCGCCTCGTAGAAGCAGACGTTCATCGCGGCCAAGACCAACCCGAACACGCACACGACTCGCCAATCGCTCGCGCTGCGACCGCGCACCGTCGGTCGGGCGATCGTGATCATCACCGCGGCGGCCAAGCCCTGGCGCAGCAGAACGGTTCCCGGCGCTCCCACGGTGTGGAACAGCGACGAGGCGATCGCTGCGCCGAGTTGCACCGACACGATCGACGCGCCGACGAGGGGGATTCGGTTCACAGGGTGCAGCGTGACGCCCCCCGGCCCTGTTGTGAAATGCCGATTGCGGAATGGTTATGCTCCGAACGTATGACCGTCGAGCTTCGTCACCTGCGCTGCTTCCTGGAGATCGCCGACGAAGGCAACATCACCCGCGCTGCCCAGCGCATGCACGTCTCCCAACCGGCGCTGTCGCGCACGCTCGCCCAACTCGAGCGCGACCTGGCCATTCGCCTCGTCGATCGCTCGACGCATCACTTGACCCTCACGGACGCGGGATCAGCGTTTGCCGTGAGCGCGCGCGAGGCGGTGGGGCGCGTCGACGAGGCAATCGCCTCGGTCAGCGCCACGGTGCCCGCCATCCGGTTCGGCCACAACTGGAGCAGTGCCACCCATGCCGCGGCGATCATGCGGTCGTGGAAGGCCGAGTTCCCACAGCGCCAGTTGCGTTCGCAACGCAACAATGAACGCATCGGGGGCCTGCTCGACGGTCACGTCGATGTGGCTCTGGTGCGCGGCCTGGTCACCGACCGCTCGTTCCGCTCGATCGTGGTCGACAACGAACCGCGCATGGCGGTGGTTCCGATCGGTCACCGCCTGGCTGGCGAGTCAGCGGTCTCGCTCGCCGATCTCGTCGACGAGACTCTGGTCGTCAGCTCGGTCACCGGGACGACAACGCTCGAACTGTGGCCGAACCCGCCGCGCCCGACGATCGGTGCCGACCTGGAGACGTTCGACGATTGGTTGATCGCCATCGCGGCGGCGACCGGTGTCGGCGTCACACCCGCGTCGACGGCGGTGTTGCATCCGCACCCCGATGTGCGGTTCATCCCCATCCACGATGCCCCGACCGTGCCGCTGGTGTTGGTCTGGCCGCGGCACAACCCACATCCGCACACCAGGGCGTTCGTCGCCACTGCCCAGCACGCGCTGGCGCGTGCCGGGCGAGCGGTGAGCTAGGGCTGCATCAAGTCCATGCCGTGCCAGCGGTAGTGGGTCTGGCGCGTGCGCCCGACGGCTGCGCAAGCCGCAGTGGTGCCTACCACGGGGGTGAGCTCGTGGATTGCGCCCTCGATCATTTCGTCTCGACGTCCTTGGTCTCTGCGCTGCCGGTGACGAACTCCTCCAACAGCGCCGAGACTTTTCCCTGAACCTCGATCACGGTTCGGGCCCGGGTCAGGTCGTCTTCCAGTCGTTCGACTCGGTGACGAAGCCGGCTGTTTTCTCGCTCGACGGGGTCGTGCGGCGGTCGGCCCGGCTTGCCGGCGAGCGCCTCGATCGCGCCCCGATCGCGCTGCTTACGCCACTCCGAGATCAGCGACGTGTACAGGATCTCCCTGCGCAACAAGGCACCCTTGCCATCGCGGTCGAGGGTGTCGTACTCGGCGAGGATCTCCAGCTTGTACGCCGCGTCATACCGCCGTCGCCTGGCGACTGCGCTGTGATCTGGCCGTTCAGGCCTTGGAATGCCTAACCCTTTGTTGCCTAACCCTTTGTTGCCTAACCCTTCGTTGATGGTCATCGCCCTCGGGAGCTCCGTTCTCGTCGGTCCCTGTTGTGTGCGTCGCTGTTGGTGTCGGCCGTCGAGATCCGTCGGCGACGAGAAATTCCACAGCCGGCCACAGAAGTGGGGAAATTCGCGTCGAAGGCGGTCCCAACTGGCCGACCCAAGAACGGTGTTGTCTGCGCCCGAATCGGTAGATGTCCCTGATCTGGTTCCGCAGCACATCGACGAGCTGCTCGAGCGCTGCCTCACCGAGCGCAAGCAGGCCGAGTTCGCAGCCGAGTTGGAGCTCGATACGAGCTACTGGATTCCGGGCCGGAGCCGGTTGCGGATGAACGTGTTCCGTCAGCGCGGCTCGGTCGGCGCCGTGCTGCGCACGATCCCGTTCACGATCCCCGACTTCGACTCGCTGCACCTGCCACGCCTGATTCGGACGTTCGCCGAGCTGCCACGTGGTCTGGTGCTGGTGACGCGTCCGACGGGGTCCGGGAAGTCGACGACGCTGGCTTCGCTGCTCGACATCATCAACCGTACGAAGGCGCTGCACATCCTGTCGGTCGAGGACCCGATCGAGTTCCTCTACGGTCACAAGCGGGCCATCGTCAACCAACGTGAGGTCGGAGCCGATACGAAGCCCTTCGCGTCGGCGTTGAAGCGGGCGCTCCGTGAGGACCCCGATGTGATCCTGGTCGGCGAGATGCGCGTCTTCGAGACGATCCACATGGCCCTCACTGCAGCCGAGACCGGCCACTTGGTGTTCGCCACGTTGCACACGCAGTCGGCGCCGCAGACCGTCGACCGCATCGTCGACGTGTTCCCACCCGACCAACAGGCACAGATCCGGGTGATGGTCGCGACCACCTTGCAGGCGGTCGTCACCCAGCAGTTGTTGCCGACTGCCAATGGCCTCGGCCGGGCGGCCGCGGTCGAGATCCTGATCGCCACCCCCGCCGTGCGCAACCTGATCCGTGAACGCACGGGCTACCAGTTGGCCAGCCAGATGCAGTCGGGCGCACGGTTCGACATGGTGACGATGGACCAGAACCTTGCCGAGCTCGTGCGGGCCCGTCGTAACGGCATGGACACGGCGCTGGAGCACGCGTCGAACTCCGACGACCTGCGGACCCTGTCGGGGCTGCTGTCGTCGCGATTCGATCAATTGCTCGCCTGGGGCGGCGCCCAGTCGATGCGCAGCTGATGCCGGTACGTCGCAATGGTCCAGCGGCTGATGATCAAGGCCTCGCCGGCACCGACGTGCGACCGATCGCGCAGCCCCACGAGTTGTCGCAACAGCAGTCGACGCCGGGGTGAGGCGAACGGGACGAGTTGCGAGCCCAACAGCACGTCGAGCGCTGCCTCGGGTGAGCAGTCGAGGATCTGGGCGACGCCGTAGAGCCCGGAGGAATCGAACGCTGCCTTGATCCTCGCCTGGTCGCGGGCGATCACCGAGCCCCGGTGTGCGGTCAGCTCGATGTGCGTCCTGCGACATGGCGAGCAGATCGTGCCCGTGTTGTCGCGGGCGAGCCGCCCACCGCACGTCGAGCACAACACAGCGGGCGCCTCGTGTGGCGTCATTCGGCATCGCCGAGCATTGCCAGCAGCAGTGGCGTGTATGGCTCGAGACGATGAGCCAGGCGGGCGGGAAGATCGCGATCAGGTGACTCGCTGCGCAGTGACCATTGCGAGAGATCCGCGGCCAGGTCGTGGTTCCTGGCCCCGACGATGCCCAGCCACTCGGCCAGGCATCGGTGACGGATGCCGCCGAGCTCGCTGCCCTCGACCTCGTCCTCCACGGTGATCGGGCCATCGGTAGCCGTACAAGCCGGCTCCGGTACATCTACATCCGTCGACGGGTACCGCGATTCGAGCAATGCCGTCGCCCAGTCGACTCGGCTGGAGCTGGGGCGATCGCGTGTGCCACCGCGCGGCGTTCGACGCCCGTCAGCGATCGCTGCTCGGGGTGCCGCGGCGATCGCGTCGCAGGGTCGAGCTGGCAGACCGTATGCACCCCTCACCACTTCCTCTCTCCTCGGTCGTCACCGCCAACGAACGCTGTGCCTGTACCCGCCTGCACGGCATCGAAGACCTCCGGGTGTCAGATTTCCGCGGGATTCAGTGTGTCCTCGCGCTGCAGTCGATTCGTTCGCCGCGTCGGCGGCCGAGAGGGTCCAAAGCCCCTGGTTACTGGATGGGGTGAGTCATACCGTGCTGGCTATGACGACAACGAGCAGCGACACCGAACAATCGGCTGCGCCGCGCCCCGACCACAGTGCGCGAGAGGTGGTCGACGGCAATGAGGCCGCAGCGCGCATCGCCCACCTCGCATCAGAAGTGATTGCGATCTACCCGATCACACCGGCGTCGCCCATGGGCGAGTTCGCCGACGACTGGAGCGCCAAGGGGCGAACCAATCTGTGGGGCGCCGTGCCCGAGGTGATCGAGATGCAGAGTGAGGCGGGTGCCGCCGGAGCGTTGCACGGTGCCGTCACCAGAGGTGCGCTCGGCACGACGTTCACCGCCAGCCAGGGCCTGCTGTTGATGCTGCCGAACATGTTCAAGATCGCCGGCGAGTTGACACCGACCGTGATCCACGTGGCAGCGCGAACGATCGCCACCCACGCCCTCAGCATCTTCGGCGATCACAGCGACGTGATGGCGGCCCGCACCACCGGCTTCGCGATGTTGTGCGCCAGCAGCGTGCAGGAGACCGCTGACTTCGCCGCGATCGCACACGCTGCGACGCTCGACACCCGGATCCCGTTCCTCCACTTCTTCGACGGCTTCCGCACGAGTCACGAGGTCGCCACCATCGAGGTGCCCACGGCCGACGACCTCGCGGCCATGATCGATCCGGCTGCCGTGGCTGCGCATCGCGCCCGCGGGCTCGACCCCGACCGACCGATGCTGCGTGGCAGCGCCCAGAACCCCGACGTCTTCTTCCAGGCTCGCGAGGCGTGCAACCCGTTCTACGATCGAGTGCCCAGTGCTGTGCAGTCGTCGATGAACCAGCTGGGTGACCTGACCGGTCGCCACTACCACCTCGTCGACTACTACGGCGCGCCGGATGCCGACCGGGTGATCGTGTTGATGGGCTCGGGTGCCGGTGCGGCACGCGAAACGGTCGACGAGCTGTGCCGGCAGGACGAGCGTGTCGGCGTCGCCGTCATTCGGCTGTTC
Source organism: Ilumatobacteraceae bacterium (assembly GCA_031427935.1). GTDB lineage: Bacteria > Actinomycetota > Acidimicrobiia > Acidimicrobiales > Ilumatobacteraceae > JAENVT01. The sequence continues at coordinate 5,757 of JANPOJ010000073.1, forward strand.
CGTCCCTTCCCGACCGGTGCGCTGCTGGCCGCACTTCCGCCCAGCACCCGAACCGTCGTGGTGCTCGACCGCACGAAGGAGCCCGGTGCGCCGTTCGAGCCGCTGCACCTCGACGTTCTGGCCGCGCTGTGGCACAGCCCCGACGATTCCTGGGCCGATGGTCGCACACCTCGCGTGATCGGCGGCCGCTACGGGCTCAGCAGCAAGGAGTTCACGCCGGCGATGGTCAAGGCAGTGTTCGACGAGGCGGCTCGCGAAACGCCCCGCAACGAGTTCACCATCGGGATCATCGACGACGTCACCCACACCAGCTTGACGTTCGATCCATCGTTCACCACTGACCACGCTCGTGTACGCGCGGTGTTCTACGGCCTCGGTTCCGACGGCACCGTCGGCGCCAACAAGAACACCGCGAAGATCGTCGGCAAGAACACCGATCTCGTCGTGCAGGCCTACTTCGTGTACGACTCGAAGAAGTCGGGTTCGATGACGGTCAGTCACCTGCGGTTCGATCCCGAGCCGATCGATAGCACCTACCTGATCGACCGGGCGACGTTCGTCGGTGTGCACCAGTGGAGCTTCCTCGAGCGCATGGACGTGTTGAGCGTCGCCGCGCCGGGCGCAACAGTGCTGATCAACAGCCCGTATCCGGCCGAGGAGATCTGGGATCGTCTGCCGATCGAGGCGCAGGAAGTCATTCTCGAGCGCGGGCTGAATCTCCATGCGATCGACGCGGCCGCGGTGGCCGAGGCGGCGGGCCTGGCCGGGCGTGTCAACACCGTCATGCAGACATGCTTCTTCGCCCTCGCCGATGTGCTGCCGACCGACGAGGCCATCGCCAGGCTGAAGGACGCGATCGCGACGACCTACGGAAAGCGTGGCGACGTCGTCGTGCAGCGCAACATCGCCGCGGTCGACACGACGCTGGCTCACCTGTTCGAGGTGCCCATCGGGCCGGCGGTTTCGTCGACCAAGCACCGCCGGCCCACCGTCTCGGGCGAGGTCACCGATTTCGTCCAGCGGGTGACGGCCAGGATGCTTGCGGGCGAGGGCGATCTGCTGCCCGTCAGCGCGCTGCCGCCCGACGGCATGTTCCCGACCGGCACCTCGTACGTCGAGAAGCGCAAAGTGGCGACCGAGATCCCCATCTGGGAAGCGGACCTGTGCATTGATTGCGGCAAGTGCGCGATCGTGTGCCCGCACGCCGCGATCCGGATGAAGGTCTACGAGCCGAACCAACTCGAGCTCGCCGATGCGGGCATGTTGAAGACGAAGTCGTTCCGCAGCCGCGACGTGCCAGGTATGTCGTTGACGGTGCAAGTCGCGCCCGACGACTGCACGGGGTGTGGCCTCTGCGTGATCGCGTGTCCGGCACATGACAAGAGCGAGGTCAAGCGCAAGAGCATCAACCTGCGTCCGATCGAAGAGCACCTCGATGTCGAGCGAGTGGCCTGGGATGCCTTCTTGCGGGTCCACGAGACCGATCCCGCGCTGTGGGACCCGGCGACGGTGAAGACCAGCCAGCTCCGCCAGCCGCTGTTCGAGTTCAGCGGAGCGTGCTCGGGCTGTGGCGAGACCCCGTACCTCAAGCTGCTGACACAGCTGTTCGGCGACCACCTCCTGATCGCCAACGCCACCGGGTGCAGCAGCATCTACGGCGGCAACATGCCGACCACGCCGTACTGCACCAACGACGAGGGCCGCGGACCGGCCTGGAGCAACAGCCTGTTCGAAGACAACGCCGAGTTCGGTCTCGGCATCCGCCTCGGCATCGAGGCGCAGCAACACGCGGCGCTCGGTCTGCTCGACAAGCTGGCCACCGGTTCGGCGCCACTGATCGATCCGGTGCTCGCCGCGGCCATCGCTGCCGGTGTCGACGATCTCGGTGACATGCCGATCCGCGAGCAGCGGGCCCGCGTCGATCAGTTGCGTACCGCATTGGCCACTGTCGATCACGTCGATGCCGAGCAGCTGCTGGAACTGATCGGCACCTTGGTGCGCAAGACGGTCTGGATCGTCGGTGGCGATGGTTGGGCGTACGACATCGGCGCCGGCGGTCTCGATCACGTGCTCGGCAGCGGCCGCAACGTCAATGTGCTCGTGCTCGACACCGAGGTGTATTCCAACACCGGTGGGCAGGCGTCGAAGGCGACGCCGAGGGGCGCGGTCGCCAAGTTCGCGGCAGGAGGCAAGGGGATCGCCAAGAAGGATCTCGGCCTCGAAGCCATGTCGTTCGGCGATGTCTACGTCGCCCACGTCGCGCTCGGTGCCAGCGACATCCAGACGGTCAAGGCGCTGCTCGAAGCCGAGGCGTGGCCCGGCGTGTCGCTGGTGATCGCCTACAGCACATGCATCGCCCACGGATTCGACATGAGTCAGTCGATGACCCATATGAAGACCGCAGTGCAGAGTGGTCACTGGCCGCTGTACCGCTACCAGCCCGGCGGCGGCGAGGCGACACATCCGTTCCAGCTCGACAGCGCGGCACCGACCGTTCCCTATGCAGAGTTCGTCGACAGCGAGGCACGATTCTCGATGTTGAAGCGCAGCGATCCCGATCGCGCAGCCCAGTTGCTCGCACTTGCCGAATCCGACGTTGCGGCGAGGTGGCACCACTACGAGCAATTGGCAGATGTCGAGCGGAGCTCACCTGTGCACGTGGCCCCGCACATCATGACCGAGACGGAGGATGAAGCGTGACTGAGACCATGAACCAAGCAGTGTCCTCACGGGTCGACATGTCGACCAAGTATCTGGGATTGCAATTGCGCAGCCCCATCGTGGCGTCAGCGAGCCCGATGACCGGCGACCCGGCACGCTGGGAGCTGCTCGAGTTCGCCGGCGCCGGCGCGATCGTGCTGCCGTCGCTGTTCGAAGAGCAGATCGAGCGAGAGTCGTTCGCCATCGATGCGACACTCGACCTCGGAACAGATTCGTTTGCCGAGGCTTTGAGCTACTTGCCGGCCATGGAGGACTATGACGTCGGCCCGGCCCGCCATCTGGATCTTGTCGAGCAGGCCCGCGGCCGGTTGTCGATCCCGGTGATCGCCAGCCTCAACGGCACGACGCCCGGGGGATGGGTGCAGTACGCCCGCCACCTCGAGAACGCCGGCGCCTCGGCCATCGAGTTGAACGTGTACGACGTGATCGTCGATCCCCGCCAGTCGGCGGCCGACGTCGAGAAGCGGTACATCGAGCTGGTGGAGGAAGTGCGCGCCGAGGTCAAGGTGCCGCTCGCCGTCAAGCTCGGCCCGTGGTTCACGTCGCTCGGCCACTTCGCTCTCGCCCTGCAATCGGCCGGTGCCGACGGACTGGTGCTGTTCAATCGGCTGTACCAGCCCGACATCGATCTCGACACGCTCGATGTCGCCCCTCGCTTGCAACTCTCGACATCGGCCGAGTCACGGCTGCCGCTTCACTGGATCGGCGTGCTCCGCGGCTTCGTGTCGTGCTCGCTCGCCGCGACCAGCGGCGTGCACGAGGGCGCCGATGCGATGAAGTTGCTGCTTGCCGGCGCGGACGTGACGATGACGGCGAGCGCGCTGTTGCAGAACGGGCCGCAACGGATCGCGGCGATGCTCGCCTGGATGGACGAGTGGATGACCGAGCGCCAGTACGACAGCATCGACCAGCTGCGCGGCAGCGTCAGTCAACGCAACGTCGCCGACCCCAGCGTGTACGAGCGAGCGAACTACTACCAGGTCCTGCACAGCTGGCGCGGGTAGCTCTTGCCGCCCCAGCCTCGGTGGGTGTCGTGCACATGCCGAAAGGCAGTTGGGCGCTACCTCGTTGCACACTCGAGACATCGGCTGGCACTCCCCGATTCACAATCGCACACTCCCTGGGGAGTGCGCGAGATCGGCAGTTCGGCGCTCTCTGATTTACAATCGCACACTCCCCGGGAAGTGCGCGAGATCGGCAGTTCCGGGCGGGTGTGTAGCACTGCGAGACTCATCAAGATAAGTTGACGAACGTGGATCCGGTGATCATCGCCAGCGCACGAAAGCACCGCGTCCACGACGACGACATCCTCCACGCCTACCGACAACCTGTCCGAGTCCTATAGAACTCGACGACCTCATCATGCTCATTGGACCCAGTCGCTCCGGCCAACTCCTTGAGATCGGCGTCAGCCGCGCCAACGGAATCGACTTCATCATTCACGCCATGCCAGCCAGGCCCAAGTTCATCAGGTGACCACCATGCCCCGATCAATCCAAGACATCCTCGATCACGCCGACGAGCTCGCCAAGCGCTTCGACGACTTTGACCCCGACCAAGCAAAAGAGATCTCGGTCGAGGAGTACCTCCTCCAACGCGCCGTCGTCGCTCGCGCCCGCAGCGAACAACAACTACTTGACAACGTCGTCGCTGCCCGAGATGCCGGCCTGTCATGGCAGAAGATCGGTACCCTGCTCGGCACCTCAGCCCAAGCCGCCCAACAGCGCTACGGAACCATCGCCGAAGCCTCCTGACCACCGCCATTCTCACTGGCAGTTATGGCGCAGCCAATGCCCACACCCGGCGAGTTCAACTGCCCATCGCCGTGGAGCGTGCACGACCCTGGTGCTCATCCGTCTCAGGAAGCTCGTCGGCATGGCGTAGGACGACCTTCCACTGACCATGTTCGCGTCGATAGGCCTGGGTACAACGAAGAGTCCTCGGCCGGTCGCGCCCACCGACATGTCGAGTCATGTGTTCGAGATCCACCGTGAACGCGAGGTCTTCGCCGACCGTGGTGACGAGGTTGTCCACACGCCGATCCGTTGCCGCGATGCCTTTCGCCGCCCAGTCGAGCCGGGCGCTCACCTGCTCCCAGCCGCGCTCATAACCGCCGAACGCTCCCATGATCACGACATCATCGGCGTGTGACCACAGCGCCTTGAATGGTTCTGATCGACCTTCGACAAGATCTCCAAGAGCGCGCTGGCAGAGGTGTGAGAACTGGTCCCAGGTCGTGTCCACCAGCGCATGATGTCACGCCGGTTGGCATCAAGTTGTGCCGCGCTCTATTGCCCGGCCCGGTGCGTCAACGCAAGGAAGAGCAAACAGCACAAGAACGAGCGCCAGCCTCATCGATCACCGGAATATCTACAGATCTGTGTGCTTAGGCGCTCGGCACTTGGAAGCTATCGAGCGCCTCGGCCGGGACACCGAGGGTGCCATCTTCAAGCTTCACTCGGGGAAGCTTCCTCTCGTACATCGCCTGCACAATGACGCGCGTCGCAATACCTAGACGCCGGGCTGCCTCTGCTGGGAGCAGAACCTCGGTCTCAGTCACAGGACACCGCCTTCATCGAAGCCCATTTTACCGTGGAGAACCCGAATCACAGTGGCCAACTCGTCCTGCAGGCCAGGCGCTGCGCCACGCTCGCGCAGCGCGAGACGGGCATCCTCGAGCGCCTCCAGCACGCGGAAGGCCTCGTCGAGGTCGAGCAACACAGTCCGAGGTACCGGATCGTCGGTTGGTCCGTGAGTACTCACTCGGTAAGTCTGCACAAGGGGTGTGACAACACGGATGAGGAGGGTCCGATGCCGGCTCGGTGCTCACCGCGGAAGCATCAATCCGACCGCGGAACTCGCGCGATCGGCAGATCTGGCGCGCGAGGTCCGAGACGCGCCAGACGATTTGCGGACCTAGGTCCATAAACCTGCAACTGCCATGCGCCCGCGCTCGCGGTGCGCGATATCGGCAGTTCGGCGCTACCGAATTCACAATCGCACACTCCCTGGGGAGTCTGGGAAGTGCCCAAGATCGACAGATAGGTGCGGGTCAGTTGAGTCGGTGCAGCCGGCCGTGCTTCCAGTCGTAGTACAGCACCCCGCAGGCGCAGCCCGACGAGTTCATCTTTCGTGGCTCGGTTATCGAGTCGATGATGTGTCCGCCCGCGTCGAAGACGGTGAGGCGCAACTCGACGGTGCGCCCCTCTTGCCAGTTGGCTACGTTGAAGCCGTTGAACGCGTCGTTGGGACCTGCCAGCGCGTCAACTGTCGTGCAGTCGCTGTCGAGGCAGATCTCCGCGGACTTGGCACCAACCTCGTCGTTCGGGTCGATGTAGATGCCGGGTGGATAGCAGGATTGCTTGCTGCACGGCGCTTCGCACCGACGACTGACCGCTCCCGACTGTTGCCGACGGGGTGCGAGTGGTGTCGCGTCGATGGGCCTCCCACCCGATCACATCTGGAGGCACTGGCATGTCCGATTCGTCCGGGGTACTGGTTAGTACCCGTGATCTGTTCACCGATCCCGAAGCCGTCTCCCTCGGCGGTTTCCTGGCCGGCTACTCAGGGCTCACCCGTGAGGCCTACGCGCTCGATCTGCGCCAGTTCGCTGGCTGGTTGACCGGGCACGGTTTTCGGCTGTTCGAGATCCGC
>JANPOJ010000074.1:0-2131 GCA_031427935.1 Ilumatobacteraceae bacterium
GCACATCCAGCAACCTCGCAGCCGCATACGGAATCGCCGTCACCAGCGTCATGATGATCACCACGATCCTCATCGCCGTCGTCGCCCGCCGCAACTGGGGATGGTCACGAGCGAAGACCGCCGTCGTCATGACCCCGCTGCTCGCCATCGACACCGGATTTCTCGCGGCTAACGTCCCCAAGATCCCCCAGGGCGGCTGGTTCCCGCTCGCCGTCGCCGTCGTCCTGCTCGCCCAAATGGCCACCTGGCGCACAGGCCGCCAACTCGTCGCCGCGCGCATCCACCGCGGGGAACGCCCCATCGACGAAGTACTCGACGAGTCCACAGACGTCACCCGAGTCGAAGGCACCGCCGTGTTCCTGTTCAAAGACCAAGGTATGGCGCCCCCCGCCCTGGTCAACAACCTGCGACACAACAAGGTGCTGCACACCACCACCGTGATCGTGTCGATCGCCACCGAGATGATCCCGCGCGTGCCCGCCGAAGAGCGCGCTCAGGTGACCCGCGTCCAGCGAGGCGTCCATGAGGTACGTTTGCGGTTCGGATTCATGGAAGAAACCGACGTACCCGCTTCCCTCGCAGCCGTCCGCCTCCATGGGCGCGCGATCGACCTGCAGCAAGCCACATACTTCCTCGGTCGCGAATCGGTGATCGCCGGCGAGGTACCCGGCATGCACCCATTGCGCGAAGAACTGTACGCGTTGTTGAACCGCGGCGCCGACAGCACCAGCCGCTTCTTCAACCTGCCACCCGACAGCGTTTTCGAGGTCGGCTCACACGTCGAAATCTGAGGTGTTCAACGGCTGCCGCAGCCCCTCGCTCTGACGCCCGCCGACACAGCCCCGCGCCGCTCCACAACCAGCGGAAACCGATGTCGCTGATGAGCCTGACCTCGCGCTCCGCGACGCCAACTGGCAAGTCCACCACCTCGGCGCCGACACCCCGTCGGCCGAGCTGGTGCGGTTCTGCACGGAGCAGCCGGTCGACCTCGCCGTGCTCACGGTGACCAACTCCGACTCGATCGAGGTCGCCGAGCACACGGCCGGCACCCTGCGGACAGCCGGCATCCGGACCATCGTCGGCAGCCCCGGACGAACGCTCGACGACTTGCTGGACCAGGCGCGCGGCACCGCGACACCGTCGGGCCGCGTCCGCCGCGTGCAGCCCACGGCTACGGCGTGATGATGACCTTGCCGACGACGGTTCTGTCCATCATCGCCCGCAGCGCCTCCCCCGCGCCTTCGAGCGGATAGCGGCCGGACACGTACGGCTGCAGCGTGCCGGATGCGACCCAGTCGATCAGCTGGTCACCGATCTGCGCGTTGCGTGCCGGTTCACGAGCCGTCATGGCGCCGTAGAAGACGCCGACGATCTGACAGCTCTTCAACAGGACGAGGTTGAGCGGGATGGAAGGTATTCCCCCGGTGAACCCGACCACGAGGAACCTTCCTTCCCATGCGATCGCCCGCAGCGCCTGCTCGGCGTTGGCGCCTCCGACGCAGTCGTACACGACGTCGACGCCCTTGCCGCCCGTCAGCTGCTTGGCCCGATCCTTGAGGTCTTCGGTCGAGTAGTTGATCGTGTCGTCGGCACCGCGCTGACGGCACACGTCGAGCTTCTCGTCGGTGGAGGCCGCGGCGATCACGCGGGCGCCCAGGAGCTTGCCGATCTCTACGGCCGAGAGGCCGACGGACCCACCGGCACCGAGCACGAGCAGCGTCTCGCCTTCCCGCAAGCCGGCACGATGCTGCAATCCGTACAAGGTCGTTCCGTAGGCGTAGTTGAGCCCGGCCGCCGCCGCGAAGTCCACCGAATCGGGCAGCCGTCGCGCGCTGGCGGCGGGGATCGCGCACAACTCCGCGTAGCCCCCGGTCGCGCCGAGCGCGCCCAGCACGCGGTCACCGATCGACCAGCCGGCGACCCGCTCGCCGACTCCGATCACGACACCGGCGACTTCGCCACCGGGGATGTACGGCGGCGACGCCTTGTACTGATACTTGTCCTGCTACCCTCGCGGAACAGATCGGGCAGGATGCCGGTGTACGACACTGCAATTTCCTTGGCCGTGTCGGTGACAACAAAGTCGACGGTCAAATTGTTGCGGCGAACACTCGCCTCTTTCACCATGCCG
>JANPOJ010000075.1:0-1872 GCA_031427935.1 Ilumatobacteraceae bacterium
CGCGGTCGCGGGTTTGACCGTTGCCACGACAACGACGACGACGATGTCCGAGATCGCCGGTGCCGACGTCTGGTGCGAGGCGCTGCAGACAACGGTTCCCCGCGGCCGTCTGATCGGTATGACCGATGTCGATCGAGTCACGACCGAAGAAGGGGTCGAGCTCTCGCTGGCGATGACCGGCAAGGTGTACGCAGGTGACGAGTCGGACATCAGTGAGTGGTGGGTTCGGGGCGAATCCGACCTGCATCTGCTGTGCGACGGTCTGCCAACGCACTCCACAACCTGTTCGACGCTCGTAAACCGCGTCGAGGATGTGCTCGATGCCGCTCCCGGGTTCAAGACGCTGGACAGCCTCCCACAACTTCGATATCGGCCGCGGTCGAGAAGCGTTCGATAGCCGGTCTCGACTGGAGTTGACCTGGTGTCATGGACGCGGGGTTTCGGTAGTTTCAGCCTGCCCCAGCTGTTGCGTAGACCTGGGACTGTCGGACGCTCCCTCACCCGACGGCGACTCGATCATCTTCGTCCAGGTCGACGGCGCAGAATGGCCAGGATGGACGATGACGACGATACGAGCCGACGGCACGAACTTGAGCCCGGCCGCCGGCTCAGGCTTCATGACCGGCACTCACCCGCGGCTTCGCCCAATCCCCTAATCACCGGCGCCGAGAACGCAGAGCTGCCAGTGAGATCCGCGCCACTTCCCGAATACGCGATTCGCACATATCGCGCGCCCCGACTGACGCGATGGTGTTCAGCTGCGAGTGAAGCTCGCGCGCCACGACTGACCCCGGCTCTGCGGTTATTCCGGCAATCCGTTGCGAGCGGGGAGTCAGCACGCAGAACTCGTTGTCGTCGGGGTCGGCCATGACGGCCCAATCGACATCGCCCTGGCCGATGTCGATTCGCCTCGCCCCCAACGAGATGAGTCGGTCGACTTCGGCTTGCTGATCGCCGTCGGCGAGCGGAGCGATGTCGAGATGGAGTCTGTTCTTGCCGAGCTTCGGGTTCAGCGGTGCGCCACCCCACGTGATCATCGGACCGGCGAGGTCCGGCGCGCGGATCGCGGTCTCTTCGTTCTGATCCCAGACCAACGGCCAGCCAAGCGCTGCGCTCCAGAAGTATCCGACCTGGCGCGTCCCATCGCATGTGATCGATCCGAGACGCCCGCAGGTCGAGAGGAAGTTGTTGGTCGGCTCGATGATGCAGAGCTCGTTGCCCTCGGGGTCGGCGAGCACGACATGTTCGTCGTCTGGGCCCTGACCGACGTCGATGGGTCGGCCGCCCAACTCGATCAATCGCTCGACCGTTTCCGTCTGGTCGTCGAGGGAGGTGGTCGTCAGGTCGAGGTGCGCATCTTCTTCGCAGCCGACCTACAGGTCACGATCGTCTGCGGCTCCAGCTCGCTGTAACCGGTCTCGATCTCGCGGACGTATTGATCGAGCGCTGCGCCCGCTGAACGGGCTCTGGTGCCCGCTTGGATGCGCTTCTCGTGATCAGCGACCCTCAGGCGGGCGAGAGCGACCTCAGCGTCTTCTCGCGTGCCAAGGATGTGACGGGCGACGCGTCGTCGGCGCTTCGTGATCGGGTCTCGGCCGATCTCGATGTCGATCTTCCATTTGCCCGCGCCAAGATCGATGATCCCACCCGACCCCTTCGCTCGGAGCCCACTCCGTTTCGTTCCTGCTGCCGACATCGCGGCTCCTTCCTTCGAGGAGTACCGGGTTTGCCAGACCGAAAAGTGTGACGAACGCCACAGGCAATTTCACCAATCGGGGCGAGCGTTCAGGACCTCTGAGCCATTTCGCAACCGGATGGTAGAGTGAAATGGTAGAGCGCGAGTGTTTTAGAAAGCAATCAGGCACCCTCAAA